>JAJXXB010000042.1 GCA_021781315.1 Actinomycetes bacterium
GCGTGCGACGCGTGCGACGCGTGCCTAGCGAGGTGTCTCCGCCGCGACCGCTTCGAGCAGGTGAATGAGCGTGCGCGCGCCGAAGGCGGTCGCACCCTTGGTCGTGTAGCCCTTCGTCGCCTCGGCGCGCGCCGGACCAACGACGTCGAGGTGTACCCAGGGAACGCCCGCGGTGAAACGCTCGAGGAAGAGCGCGGCGACCACCGAGCCGGCCTGGCCCGCCTTACCGATGTTGGCCAGATCGGCGACGTCGCTCTCGAGCTGGCTGCGGTACGAATCGGTGAGTGGCATGCGCCAGAAGGGCTCGCCGCTGCGCGCGCTCGCCGAGGAGAGGTAGCGCGCGAGCTCATCGGTCGTCGCGTACATCGCCCCGACGTCGTTGCCCAGCGCGACGCGCTGGGCCCCGGTCAGCGTCGCGATGTCGACGATCGCGTCGGGCTCGGCCTCTGCCGCCAGACTCAGGCCGTCGGCGAGCAGCAGGCGCCCCTCGGCGTCGGTGTTGAGGACCTCGACCGAGAGCCCGTTACGGATCGTCACCACGTCGCCGGGCTTGATCGAGTTCTCGCCCACCACGTTCTCGGCCATGGGTGCGATCGCGGTCACGCGCACCCGCACGCCCAGGCTCGCCACCGCGGCGAGGGTCGCCATCACGACCGCCGCACCCGTCATGTCGGTCTTCATGAGATGCATGTCGGTGGCGGGCTTGAGGCTCAGTCCCCCCGAGTCGAACGTGACGCCCTTACCGACGAGGGCCACGTGGGGCATCGACGCGCCGGGCTCGGGATCGTAGGTGGCCAGGACGAGCCGCACGGGATGCACCGATCCCTGACCGACTCCGACGACGCCGCCGCAGCGCTCCGCGGCCAGCACGTCCTCGTTCCATACCCGCGTCGTGACGTGGCTGACGTCGAGGCGCTCGGTGATGGCCCTCGCGAGGTCGCGCGGCGTCATCGCGTTGGCCGGCGTGTTGATCAGCTGCTTGGCCCAGTTGACCGCGTCGGCGACGACGGCCGCGCGCGCGAGACCGCGAGCGACGCCGTCGTGGGCGTCCACGGACGGCAGCGGTGAGCCCACGGGCGCGACGGCGAAGTGCGTCTCACCCGTGTCGAGGTAGCGATACGAGGCGAGCAGCGCGCCCTCGACCAGGGCCTGCGCCACCGCGTCGGGACGCTCGAGACCGTCGGTGGGCAAGACGAAGGCCACGTCCACGTCGCCCGCGGCCGCCACCGCGGCCGCTCCGGCGCGCCGGTAGGACTCGAGGTCGTTCAACGTGGCGCCCACCACGACGAGCACGACCATCGGACCGTCAAGACTGCGCAAGACGATCGAGGTGCCCGCCGACTCCTTCAGCCCGTGAGCGGCGCACCACTCGCTCGAGAGCGCCGCGCTGAGACCCGCGCCGGGCAGCGCCGCCACGACGGCTTCGGACACGAAGGCGCCGGCGTCGTCGACGAGAACGGGCACCGCGATCGCCGCGAAGGTGCGCGCTTCGTCGGGCCGTACGAGTCGAGCGTGTCGGGTCATGACCTCTCCTTGGTTAGCGGCTGCGTGCGGTTCGGTGCTCGGGGCCCTCGACCCAGCGCGCCATCGTCCAGGCGAGGTCGCTCAGTCGGTTCAGGTAGGCGATCACGTGGGACCCCTCGACCGGGTGGGCGACCGCGAGGCGCTCCGCGCGGCGAATCACGGTGCGCGCGACGTCGAGGGCGGCGGCCATCTGGGTCTCGCCCGGGACCACGAACTCGTCGGGCATCTCGATGTCCGCCGAAAGCTCGTCGATGAGGTCCTCGAGACGGGTGATCATCGCCGCCGTCACCCGGGTCGATCCGTCGATGAGCTTTCGCCGGTTCTCTTCGAGCGTGGCGACCTCGGCCATCAGCACCCACAGGTCGCGCTCGAGCGACACGAGCATGTCGTTGATCCGACTCGACGGCTCGCTGAGCGATCGCGCCCAGCCGAGGGCGGCCTGAGCTTCGTCGACGGCGCCGTTGATCTCGATCGGCCCCGAGGTCTTCGCGACGCGCCCACCGAAGAAGAGACCGGTCATGCCCTTGTCGCCGCCGCGGGTGTAGATCTTCACGACCTCAGCGTAGTAACTGCGTGCCCGAACGCATAGCCTGATGGGGCAATGGACGCCCACGCCCCTTTCGCCCGTCCCGGCGCCGCTGATCCGTATCTGGCCGCGATCGCGCGTGGTGTCGTGATCTACGACGGCGCGACAGGGACGAACCTCCAGCTGCGCAACCTGACGGCCGACGACTTCGGCGGCAGCTCCCTCGAAGGCTGCAACGAGATCCTGTGCGCGACGCGCCCCGACGTGATCGAGCAGTTGCACCGCTCGTTCCTCGACGTGGGCGTCGACGTGATTGAGACCAATTCCTTCGGCTCCTTCTCGGTGGTGCTGGCCGAGTACGGCCTCGAGGACCGCGCCCACGAGCTGGCGCTCACGTCGGCGCAGATCGCCCGGCGCGTCGCCGACGAGTACGCGAGCCCGGGTTCGCCCCGCTTCGTCGCCGGCTCGATCGGCCCGGGCACCAAGTTCCCCACCCTGGGCCAGATCTCCTAC
>JAJXXB010000136.1 GCA_021781315.1 Actinomycetes bacterium
CGTACTACGCGGGATCCTCGGCGCGCGCCAACTTCAGCCGCTAGCACCTCGAAGCCGGTCGACAGTCTCCCTGTCGACCGGCTTCGCCGTTTCTCCTCGTCCTCGCGGCGAACGGGCGTGCGAGTCTCGTGCCATAGCGGAACCCCTTCGGCGTTCGAGGTGTCCGCTATGGCAGGATCGCGTGGGATGTCTCGGTGACTCCCAGCGAGGGCGAACCATGTGGAGAAGAGCGGCCAGAGCGATCGTGGTGTCCGCCGCGACCTCGGGCGCGCTGTGGCTGGGACCGTTGGCGCCCGCCGGGTCGGCCACGGCGGAGGCGGGCACCGTGGTTGGTCTGATCGAGTGGTGCGTGCCTCCGGCAGCGGTGGCGCCGACCGGATCGGGCACTCCACCGGTCTCCGACTATCGGATACTCCTGCTGCCGGCGCCCGCCGAGGTCACACTCAGCCGCGGCAGCGTCGTCGTCGCGCGCGAGTCGATCCTCTACCACTTCGACGTGAAGGACCCCTCGGCAGCGTTGCCCTACAACGGGGCGGTGCGCGTGACCGGCCGCTTTCGCCTGCGTGCGCCCGCGGGCGCCTACGTGGTCACGACGCCCGAGGTGACGCGTCACGTCCTGGTGCGCGCCGGGCGCACCACGTGGGTGCGCACCACTCTCCGTTCGTGTTGACGCGGGTTCGAGCGGGGCTGGCGCGTCGCGGCCGACGCGGTCCTCGACGGTGCGATTATCTGCGGCCTAGAAGGTGATGACCTTGTCGGCCCACTCCGTCCAATCCGTCAGCTGCTCGAGCGTGGAACGGTGCGCGCTCGACGTCAGGGCCGAGTCAGCGATCGCGCGGGCGTCGAGACAGGTCCCGCAGCAGCCGATCTCGGCGTCGTGGTGGGCCGCGGCCTCGATCATGCGGTCCAGGTGGTAGTAGCCGTCGGGCACCTTCTGACCCGCGACGGCGCACGTCACGGCGTCGCCCATCAGGAACACCTTGACCTCGGTGGCCTCGCGACGCGAGAGGGAGCCCGCGAGTCGCAGTCCGTTCCACGACAGCTCGCTGCCGTAGGCGGGACCGTTCAGGATGAGTAGGTACTTCATGGACGTCTCTCTTCTCCGTGGCTGAGGGGCAGCGCGGCGAGGCGCCATTCGGGCAAGCCGTCCGCGAGGCGCCGGGAGTCGAATCCGGCGGCGCGCAGCTTCTCGATGGCGAGGGGGGCGAGGACGCAGTAGGGGCCGCGGCAGTAGGCGACGATGGTGACGTCGCGCGGCAAACGTCCTAGTTGGTCGTCGAGTTGGTCGAGGGGGATCGAGAGCGCGCCCGGAATGTGCCCCGCGACGAACTCGTCGGTCGGTCGCACGTCGAGGACGACGACGTCGCCGTGGGCCTGTCGGGCGAGCAGCTCGTCGCGGGTGAGCGGTTCGAGGGCGTCGCGGGCCCCGAAGTAGTCGCGAATGACGTGCTCGACCTCCATCAGGCGCGAGCGCGACACGTCGCGCAACGTCGAAACCAGTCGCGCGACGTCGTCACTGGCCAGGCGGTAGAAGACGTGGGTGCCGGCGCGACGGGTCTCGACGAGGCGCGCACGACGTAGCACCTGGAGGTGGGCCGACGCGTTGGTCACGCTGGTCGATGAGCGCTCGGCCAGGACCTCGACGGAGACGTCACCCTGGGCGACGAGCTCGAGGAGCTCGATGCGTCGCGGGTGGGCGAGGGCCTTGGCGGTGCGGGCGAACTGCTCGTAGAGGCGGTCCTTGGCCTCGCGTCCGTCCATGCGCCTCCCGTCGTTCCGCGATATTCTAGTATTCTTGAGAATATCATGACAGCCTTCCGGACCGGTGCGCAACGCCCCCGCCGTCCACGCGACCAGCCCGTTCGCCTCGGCCTGCGCGAGAACCTCGCGCAGTTCTCCCTGCTCGTCGGCGTGAACGCCCTCGTGGGCAGCATGTTGGGCCAGGAGCGCACGGTGGTGCCCTTGATGGCCACGCGGATCTTTCACCTGCACGCCTACAGCGCGGTCACCACCTACATCATCGCCTTCGGCCTGGTGAAGGCGGCGACCAACTTCTTCGCCGGCACGCTCTCAGAGCGCGTCGGCCGCAAGCCCGTGCTCGTCGCCGGCTGGCTCGTCGCCCTACCCATCCCCTTCTTACTGGGCTGGGGTCCGTCGTGGACCTGGATCGTGGTGGCCAACGTGCTCCTCGGCGTCAGCCAGGGTCTGACGTGGTCGACCACGGTCATCATGAAGATCGACCTCGTGGGACCGGCCCGACGGGGACTGGCCATGGGGTTCAACGAGGCCGCCGGCTACGGAGCGGTGGCGGTGACCGCGCTGGTCACCGGCGTCATCGCCGCGCACAGCGGACTGCGGCCCCAGCCCTTCTTCCTTGGCATCGCCGTCGCCGGCCTGGGGTTGGGGATCTCCAGCGTCTTCGTGCGTGAGACCCTGCACCACGCGCGTCACGAGGCGGCGAGCCACGTGGGCGCCAGCCACCTCCACGGGGGGCTCTCGACCGGACAGATCTTTCGTCTCACGAGCTTCACCGAGCGCTCGCTGTCCTCGGTGAGCCAGGCC
>JAJXXB010000178.1 GCA_021781315.1 Actinomycetes bacterium
CGAGGTCGAGCTCAAGGAGAAGAAGCACCGCATCGAAGACGCGGTCTCGACGACCAAGGCGGCCATCGAAGAGGGCGTCGTGCCCGGTGGCGGCGTGGCGCTGCTGCGTTCCAAGAGCGCCATCGACGTCGTCATCGACTCACTGACCGGCGACGAGGCCACGGGCGCGCGTATCGTGTCCAAGGCTGTCGAGGCGCCGCTGACCCAGATCGCGGTCAACGCCGGCCTCGAGGGCGGCGTCATCGTCGACAAGGTGCGCCACCTCGCCAACGCGACCGAGGGCCTCAACGCGGCCACGGGCGAGTACGAGGACCTCATCAAGGCGGGCGTCATTGACGCGGCCAAGGTCACCCGCTCGGCACTGCAGAACGCGGCCTCGATCGCCGCGCTCTTTCTCACCACCGAGGCGGTCATCGTCGACAAGCCCGAGGAGAAGTCTGCGGCGATGCCCGGTGGAGGCATGGAGGACTACTAAACCTCCGCATCATCTCTCGACGACGCCGCGGGCCCTGCCCGCGGCGTCGTCGCGTCTTAGGGCGAGAACGGCCCGTAGCATGGGCTCATGACGAACCCCGAGCCCCTGACCCCCACGCGGGGCCTGAACGTCCTGCACCTGTTTTGTCGCGTGGAGGGCGAGATTGACCGGGCGGGCCTCGCCGCCGCGATCGAGAACTCGCGCGCCAAGGGCCTCCAGGTCGTGACCGCGGCGATTCTCGGCGCCAAGGCCGACGTCGCCTTCATGATCCTCGGCGAGAACCTCTGGGACCTGCGACTGCTCCAGTCTTACGTCCAGGCCTCGGGCCTGGTGGTGGCCGAGAGCTACGTCTCTCTCACCGAGGTGAGCGAGTACGCGGCGGGCATGCCCGAGCAGATGATCAACGACCGCCTCTACCCGGTGCTGCCGCCAGCGGACAAGCCGGCTTTTTGCTTCTATCCCATGACCAAGCGCCGCGGCGAAGTGAACAACTGGTACGCCCTCGACTACGAGAAGCGCGAGGAGTTGATGCGCCAGCACGGCACGTCGGGGCGGGCGTTTCGCGGCCGGGTTCTCCAGGTGGTGACCGGTTCGACGGGCCTTGATGACTGGGAGTGGGGCGTCACCCTCTTCGCCGTGCACGTCGACGATCTCAAGGACTGCGTCTACACGATGCGCTACGACGAGGCCTCGACCCTCTACGGCGAGTTCGGCCCGTTCTACACGGGACTCGTCGCCGAACTCGACGACGTGCTCGACGCGACCTTGGCCTAGGGGTAGCGTTCCAGCGTGAGCGCGACGGTTCCCGAGAAGACTCTCCTTCGCTGGGCGGAGTCGCTGGCGGGTGTCGCGCGCACGGGCCTGGGCTTTACCGAGAGTCAGTACGAACGCGAGCGCTTCGAAGAGGTGTTAAAGATCGCCGCCGACATCAAGGCCGCGGCCCACGAGGGCCTCGCGGACGTCCTCGACGCCGACGGCATCGTCGTGGAGTGGATGCGCGAGATCGGTCGCGGCGTGCCCGGATACGCGACCCCCAAGGTCGCCGTCGGCGCGGCCGTGTTCAACGACGACGGAGAACTCCTCCTCATTCAGCGAGCCGATTCCGGCGTGTGGCTCTATCCGACCGGCTGGTGCGACATTGGCTACTCCGCGCCCGAGGTGGTGGTGAAGGAGGTGCTCGAAGAAACCGGCGTCGAAGTCGAGGTCGAGCGGCTCATCGGCGTGCTCGACGGCATGCGACTGGGGGCCTCGCGCATCCCGCTCTACTCCCTGCTCTTCTTGTGCCGCGCGACGGGGGGAGAGCTCTCGGCCCACCCCCTCGAGGTGACCGACCTCGGGTGGTTCACGCGCCACACGCTGCCCTCGCCGACCCTCGGGGCCGAGCGCTGGGCCGATCACGTCTTCGCCGCGTACGAGGGCGAGAGGCGTGACGTCTTCTACGACGACCTGCGCCGACCGGTGTGGCGGGGTGAATCGTGAGCATCGTTGTCGAGGTGGTGGGCGAGTCGACCGACGACGTCCTCGAAGCGCTCAATCGCCTGGTCCCCCAACTGTCATCGCGCGCGCCGGCGCTCGATCACGCGTCGCTGAGCGCCCTCGTGGCGTGGTCGGGCGCCACGCTGTTTGTCGCGCGACGCGACGCTGAGGTCATTGGAACGCTCACCCTCGTCGTCTTCGCGATTCCCAGCGGGAGGCGCGCGTGGATCGAAGACGTCGTCGTCGATGAGTCAGCGCGTGGCTCGGGTGCGGGAGTGGCGCTCGTGCGCGCGGCGCTCGAGCACGCCGCCTCGCTCGGCGTGAGTGAAGTCGATCTCACGAGTCGGCCGTCGCGCGAGGCCGCGAACGCGTTGTACCGCAAGTTGGGATTCGTGCAGCGAGACACGAACGTTTACAGGTTCAATCTCTGAGAGATTCGCGCGTGGCCAGGTAGCGTCGAGGTATGTCCTCGATAGTGCGATCAGTGATGATCTTTGCGCAAGAGCCCAAGGTGGTCGCATATTGGTGGGCGGATCTGCTGGAGTGCCCAATTGACCATGTGTCGTTTGAAGACGGATTCGTATGGTTCGATGTCGGCGATACGG
>JAJXXB010000207.1 GCA_021781315.1 Actinomycetes bacterium
ATCTGCTGGGTGTTGCCACGCGCGCCCGAGTCGACCATCATGCGGATCGGGTTGTCGAACTTGGCGTTCATGGCGCGGTCGGTGGCGTCACCGACCTCCTTGTTCGCGTTGGTCCAGATCTCGATCTCCTGCTGGCGGCGCTCGTCGTCGACGATGACGCCGCGGCGGTAGTTGGTCTCGACCTTGGCGGCCTGCTCCTCGTACTTGTTGAGGATCGCGGCCTTCTCGGCGGTGGTGACGACGTCGTCGATCGAGATCGTCAGGCCGCTCTGGGTCGCGAAGCGGAACCCCAGCGACTTGATCGCGTCCAGCGACTCGGCGACCGCCTGGCGGCTGAAGCCGCCGGAGATCTCCTCGACGATGGTGCCGATCGGCGTCGCGTTCTTGCCGATGAGCTCGTTGACGTAGCGGAATCCCTCCGGCAGGGCCTCGTTGAAGAAGACCCGTCCCGCGGTGGTGACCAGCGAGCGGCTCGCGCCCGTGGCCTCGATGCCGGCCGCGGCCAGGCGCTCGTCCAGGCTCGAACCGGCCAGGGGCCGCAGCTCGAGGGGCGTGCGCAGTCCCAGGGACTTGTCCTCGAGGGCGTTCTCGATCTCGTAGACGTGACGGAAGACCCGCGGATTCTCGACCACCTCGGTCGCCGGCAGCGTCAGGTAGTACGCGCCAAAGACCATGTCCTGGGCCGGCTCGGTGATGGGCCGACCGGTCGCCGGGGTGAAGATGTTGTTCGTCGAGAGCATCAGGATCCGGGCCTCGGCCTGGGCCTCGGCCGACAGCGGCACGTGCACCGCCATCTGGTCGCCGTCGAAGTCGGCGTTGAAGGCCTTGCAGACCAGGGGGTGGATCTGGATCGCCTTGCCGTCCACGAGCACCGGCTCGAAGGCCTGGATGCCCAGACGGTGCAGGGTCGGGGCGCGGTTCAACAGGACCGGGTGCTCGCGGATGACCTCTTCGAGGACGTCCCACACCGCGGTCTTGCGGCGCTCGACCATGCGCTTGGCGCTCTTGATGTTCTGGGCCATCTGCGTCTCGATCAGGCGCTTCATGACGAAGGGCTTGAAGAGCTCGAGGGCCATCATCTTGGGCAGGCCGCACTGGTGCAGCTTGAGCTGGGGGCCGACCACGATGACCGAACGGCCCGAGTAGTCGACGCGCTTGCCGAGCAGGTTCTGGCGGAACCGGCCCTGCTTGCCCTTCAACATGTCCGAGAGGCTCTTGAGCGGTCGGCCGCTCTGGCCGGCCACCGGGCGTCCGCGACGGCCGTTGTCGAACAGGGCGTCCACGGCCTCTTGGAGCATGCGCTTCTCGTTGTTGACGATGATGTCGGGCGCGCCGAGGTCGAGCAGCCGCTTGAGGCGGTTGTTGCGGTTGATCACGCGCCGGTAGAGGTCGTTCAGGTCGCTCGTGGCGAAACGGCCGCCGTCGAGCTGGACCATGGGCCGCAGGTCCGGCGGGATGACCGGCACGGCCTCCAGGATCATGGCGCGCGGGTCGTTGAGGCGGCGCCCCTGGGCGTCGCGGCGGTTGAAGGACTGCACGATGGCGAGGCGCTTGAGGAACTTCGCGTGACGCTGCGCGCTGAGCGGCTTGCGGCCGTCCTTCGCGTCGATCATCTCGCGCATGACCTTCTCTTCCTCGTCGAGGTCCATGCGGTCGATCAGACCGAGGATCGCGTCGGCGCCCATGCCGCCCTCGAAGTACTCGCCGTAGCGGAAGTCCATCTCGCGGTACAGCACCTCGTCCTCGATGATCTGGCGGCTGTGCAAGCCCTCGAAGGTGTCGAAGGCCGCCTTGGCCAGGTCGCGCTCCTCGGCGAAGCGCGAGCGCACCGCGTCGAGCTCCTTCTCCGTGCCGCGCTGCAGCGCACGCAACTCGGACTCTTTGGCGCCGTCGGCCTCGAGCTTCTCGGCGCGGGCCTCGATCTCCTTGAGCTTGTTGTCGAGCGCACGAACCTCGCGCTCGGCGATCTCGGTCAACTCGTCAGAGAGCGCCTGGCGCAGTTCGGCCATGTCCTCGTGACGACGCTCGACGTCGACGTGGGTGACCATGTGGGCGGCGAAGTAGATGACCTTCTCGAGCTGCTTGGCCTTTAACTCCTCCTTGGGAGCCGTGCCCATCAGCAGGTAGGCCAGCCAGGATCGCGTCCCGCGCAGGTACCAGATGTGCACCACCGGCGCCGACAGCGCGATGTGTCCCATGCGCTCGCGGCGGACCTTGTCGCTGGTGACTTCGACGCCGCAACGCTCGCAGACGATGCCCTTGAAGCGCACCCGCTTGTACTTGCCGCACGCGCACTCCCAGGCCTTCTGGGGCCCGAAGATCTTCTCGCAGAACAGGCCGTCCTTCTCGGGACGCAGGGTGCGGTAGTTGATCGTCTCGGGCTTCTTCACCTCGCCCGAGGACCAGCTACGGATGTTCTGGGCCGTGGCGAGTCCGATGGAAAGCTCATCGAACTGGTTGACGTCGAGGGGACTCATGACAACTTCCTTTCGGCGGCGCGGCGGGCGTCTTCTTCATCACTGCCGCGCTCGGGTCGACTGATGTCGATGCCGAGTTCGCGGGTCACCGAGAAGAAGTCCTCCTCGGTGTCGGCGAGGTCGACGTGCGCGCCCACCTTGTCGCGCACCTCTACGTTGAGACACAGTGACTGCATCTCCTTGATCAGAACCTTGAACGACTCGGGGATCCCCGGCTCGGGCAGGTTGTGGCCCTTGACGATGGCCTCGTAGGCGCGCTCGCGGCCCTTCATGTCGTCGCTCTTGACCGTGAGGAGTTCCTGGAGGGCGTACGCCGCACCGTAGGCCTCGAGGGCCCAGACCTCCATCTCACCGAAGCGCTGGCCACCGAACTGGGCCTTGCCACCCAGGGGCTGGGCGGTGATCATCGAGTACGGGCCGGTGGAGCGGGCGTGGATCTTGTCGTCGACCATGTGGGCCAGCTTCAAGATGTAGGCGTAGCCCACCGAGATCGGGTTGTCGTAGGCGACGCCGGTGCGGCCGTTGTAGAGCGTGACCTTGCCGTCGTTGTCGCCGGCGAGCAGGCGCTTGCCGTTGGCCCCGTCGACGTTGAGCGTCGCGAAGGTCTGCTGGATCGTCGGCTTGTCCTTGGCCCTATCGGTCTCGTCCCAGTGAGCGCCGTCGAAGGACGGGGTCGCCACGTAGACGGCCGGCTCGGTGCGCGGACGGGTCTTGCGGTACGGGCGCGACGCGGCGTCGCGCTGGTCGTCGTGTCCCGAGGTGCCGACGGCCGGATTGACCTCGACGCCGGCCCAGCCGTGACGGGCGGCGTAGCCGAGGTGGCTCTCGAGGACCTGGCCGACGTTCATGCGACTCGGCACGCCGAGCGGCGACAGGATGATGTCCACCGGGGTGCCGTCGGCGAGGAACGGCATGTCCTCTTCGGGCAGGATCTTGGAGATCACGCCCTTGTTGCCGTGACGACCAGCGAGCTTGTCGCCCTCGGAGATCTTGCGCTTCTGGGCCACGTAGACCTTGACCAGCTGGTTGACGCCGGGCTGCATCTCGTGGTCCTCGTCGCGGCTGTAGACCTTGACGTCGATGACCTTGCCGGACTCGCCGTGGGGGACCTTGAGCGAGGTGTCGCGCACTTCGCGCGCCTTCTCGCCGAAGATCGCGCGCAGCAGGCGCTCCTCGGGGGACTGCTCGGTCTCGCCCTTGGGCGTGACCTTGCCGACCAGGATGTCACCGGGCTCGACCTCGGCGCCGATGCGCACGATGCCGCGATCGTCGAGGTCCGCCAGGATGTCGTCGGGCAGGTTCGGGATGTCGCGGGTGATCTCCTCGGCGCCGAGCTTGGTGTCGCGCGCGTCGATCTCGTACTCCTTGACGTGGATCGAGGTCAGCACGTCGTCGCGCACGAGGCGCTCGTTGAGGATGATCGCGTCCTCGTAGTTGTAGCCCTCCCACGGCATGTAGGCCACGAGCAGGTTCTTGCCCAGGGCGAGCTCGCCGTGGGAGGTGCTGGTGCCGTCGGCGAGCAGGTCGCCGAGCGCCACCGTCTCGCCACCGACCACGAGGGGCTTCTGGTTGATCGACGTGTCCTGGTTGGAGCGGCGGAACTTGTTGAGGTTGTACTGCTTCTTGCCCAGGGGGGCGCCGTAGCGGTCGACGACGTTCTTCTCGTACTCGACCACGATGCGGTCCCCCGAGACCGAGCGCACCACGCCGGCACCCTCGGCGATGAGCACGTCACCCGAGTCGAGCGCGGCGCGCGCCTCCATGCCGGTGCCCACGAAGGGCGCCTCGGGCATGATGAGCGGCACGGCCTGCTTTTGCATGTTCGCACCCATCAGGGCGCGCTGGGCGTCGTCGTGCTCGACGAAGGGGATCAGCGACGTGGCCACCGAGATGACCTGCTTGGTCGAGACGTCCATCAGCTCGACCTCGTCGGGCTTGACGAAGTCGATCTCACTGGTGGTCGAGGACGACTTGTTCGACGCGCCCACGCGCAGTCCGGTGCCGATCGGGCCGCGGCGCACGAGCACGCGGTCGGCCTTGATCACGCCGTTCTCGTCGATCTCGGTGTTGGCCTGGGCGATGACGAAGCGCTCCTCCTCGTCGGCCGTGAAGTAGCGCACCTCGCCGGTGACGCGGCCCCCCTCGACGACGCGATAGGGCGTCTCGATGAAGCCGTACTCGTTGATGCGCGCGTAGTTGGCGAGATAGCCGATCAGTCCGACGTTGGGACCCTCGGGGGTCTCGATCGGGCACATGCGTCCGTAGTGCGAGGAGTGCACGTCGCGCACCTCGAGGCCGGCGCGCTCGCGCGACAGACCGCCCGGTCCCAGGGCCGAGAGGCGCCGCTTGTGGGTCAGGCCCGAGAGCGGGTTGTTCTGGTCCATGAACTGGCTGAGCTGGGAGGTCGCGAAGAACTCCTTGATCGCCGACATCACGGGACGGATGTTGATCAGGGTCTGGGGCGCGATGGCCTCGACGTCCTGGGTGTTCATGCGCTCGCGCACGACCCGCTCCATGCGCGACAGACCCGTGCGCAAGGCGTTCTGGATCAGCTCGCCCACGCTGCGGATGCGACGGTTGGCGAAGTGGTCCTGGTCGTCGATGTGATACGTCGTCTCCTTGGCCGTGCGGTCACGGGCCAGGTTCAACAGGTAGGTCGCCGTGGCCAGCACCTCGGCCTTGGAGAGCACGTGCAGGTCGGCGTTGGGACGCTCGAGCAGGTCGCCGAAGAGCTCGACGTTGCGCGCGACCTCGTCGCCCAGCTTGCGGTCGAGCTTGTAGCGGCCCACGCGCGAGAGGTCGTAGCGCTTCTCGGAGAAGAAGGCGCCCTCGAAGTACTGGCGCGCGGCCTCGACGGTCTGGACCTCGCCCGGACGGGCGCGGCGGTAGATCTCGAGCCAGGCGGTCTCCTGCGAGGCGCGCGCGAAGTTCTCGGGCGTGTCCTCGTAGTTGTACTTGTCCATGTGCTTGGCGATCTCGGTGTGCGCCTTCTTCCAGTCCGCGTGGAACTGGTCCTCGAGGAAGTCGAAGTGCGCGACGAAGCGCTCGAAGAAGGCCTCGTCCATGGTCGTGTCGAGGGCGCGCAGCAGGGTGAAGATCGACACGCGACGCTTGCGCGCGATGCGCGCGCCGGCGTTGGCGGACTTGTTCTTCTTCTCCTCCAGGTCGACCTGGAGCCACTCGCCGCGGCTGGGGTGGATGGTGCCCTCGAAGGCGACCTTCTCGTCCTTGCCGGGCTGGAAGAGCACGCCGGGCGAGCGCACGAGCTGGCTGACCACGACGCGCTCGGTGCCGTTGATGATGAAGGTGCCCTGCTCGGTCATGATGGGGAAGTCCCCCATGAAGACCGTCTGCTCCTTGATCTCACCGGTCTCGGAGTTGAGGAAGCGCGCGCGCACGAAGATGGGCTGGGAGTAGGTGGTCGCGCGCTGGCGGCACTCCTCCACCGTGAACTTCGGCGGGCTCTTCAAGTCGGCGTCGTCGGGGTCGAACTCGAGTTCGAGCGAGAGTCGTCCGGTGAAGTCCGAAATGGGCGAGATGGCCTCGAAGGCCTCGCGCAGGCCCTGCTTCATGAACAGGTCGAAACTGTCGCGCTGGATCTCCAGGAGATTGGGCAGCGGGTGTGCTTCGCCCAGGGCCGAGAAATTAAAGCGTTCCGGACTAAGGGACCGAGACGTCAACGGTCAATCCTCCGTGTGAGTGGGCGATTAGGCAATGCGGGGTCCGTGACGAGGCGGCACGGCGACGTTTGAAGACGACGAGGCAGAACGCAGGGGCACGGTCTTTCGACTCTAGTGGCAAAACGTGCCGACGCGCAAGTGGCGCACCCGAGTCGGATGCGCGCCCGCGGAGCGGTTTCGCTCACCATAGGCGCAGCGCGGCGCCCGGTCAAGTACCACCGACGCCCGCGAGCCCCGGGCGGATGACCGACCGGGGCTCGCGGGTGAAAAGCGGGTACTTACTTGACTTCGACGGTGGCGCCGGCGGCCTCGAGGGCGGCCTTGGCCTTGTCGGCGTCGGCCTTGGAGACCTTCTCGAGGACGGGCTTGGGGGCGCCGTCGACGAGGTCCTTGGCCTCCTTGAGCCCGAGGTTGGTCAGGGCGCGAACTTCCTTGATCACCTGGATCTTCTTGTCGCCACCGCTGGTGAGGATGACGTCGAAGTCGCTCTTCTCTTCGACCTCGGCCTCGCCGGCGCCGCCACCGGCGGCCGCGGGCGCGGCCACCGCGACGGGAGCCGCCGCGGTCACGCCGAACTTCTCTTCGAACTCCTTCAGCAGTTCGCTGAGCTCGATGACGCTGAGCTCGGCGATCCCGTCGAGAATCTGCTCCTTGGTCAGGGATGCAGCCATGATGATTCCTTCCTGTTGTTGTTTCGTGGGTGGTTATTCGGCCGGTTCGGCGCTCGCCTCGGCGGACGCCTCGGGGGTCTCGTCGGCAGCCTCGGCCACGGGGGCCTCCTCTACCGTCTCGGCGACGGGCTCGGCCGCGGGGGCCTCCTCCGGCGTCGCGGCGTCGGCGGCGGGTGCCGTGACGTCGTCGCTCGCTGACACAGCGTCCTCGACCCCGGCCGGAGTCTCGGCGGCCGCGGCCTCGGGCGCCGGGGCCGGCGAGCCGCCCCGAGCGTCCACGAGGGCCGACAGGCCGTAGGCGAAGTTCTGCGGCAGGGCCTTCAATAGGCCCGCCATCGTGCGCAGCGGTGAGGCCAGCAGGCCGGCGAACTGGGCGAGGAGGACCTCGCGGCTCGGCAGGTCGGCCAGGGCCGTCAGGTCGGTCTTGGAGAGGGACTTGCCGTCGAGCACGCCGCCCTTGACGATGAGGTTGGGCGAGACCTTGGTGTAGTCGCGCAGCGCCTTGGCCACGGCCGAGACGTCGCCGTCGACGAAGGCGATCGCGGTGGGTCCGTCGAGGAACTCGCTGATCGGCTCGACCGCGGTGCCCGAGACGGCCCGGCGCACCAAGGTGTTCTTGAAGACCTTGTAGTCGGCGCCGAGGGCGCGCAGCTGGCGGCGCAGGGTCGAGATCTGGGCCACGGTCATTCCGCGGTACTCGGTGACGACCGCGGTCGAGGTCGAGGCGACGCGCGCCTTCACCTCGTCAACGGTGGCCACCTTGTCGGGGCGAACTTTCATCTCTCTCCTTCACCGGATGCCGCCCGGTACGGGCCAAGACATCCCAGTGAACGAGCCAGTGGCTCGAACTCCTCGTCAGGCGGACACTGTCCTTTACGCGGCTAGCCGCACCGGATGTCTTCGGCGTTCTCAAACTGTGGCACTTCGCGTGCGAAGCGTTAATGCTAGCGAGGCCGCGCCGGCCCCGTCAATTTCAGGCGCTGGCCAGCGCCTCGTCGTGCTCGCGCGCGCGGGCCGGGTCGATCTTGACCCCCGGGCCCATCGTGGAGGACACGGTGACGCTCAGAAGGTAGCGGCCCTTGGCGCTCGAGGGCTTGACGCGCACGATCTCGTCGATGACGGCCTGGACGTTGCGCATGAGGTCCTCGCGCGAGAAGCTGACCTTGCCGACGCGCAGCTGGACGTTGCCGATCTTGTCGGTGCGGTACTCGACGCGCCCGCCCTTGAACTCGGTCACGGCCTTGGCGACGTCCATGGTGACGGTGCCCGTCTTGGGGTTGGGCATCAGGCCGCGCGGTCCGAGCACGCGGCCCAGTCCACCGACCTGACCCATCAGGTCCGGGGTCGCGATGGCGACGTCGAAGTCGAGGAATCCCCCGGCGACCTTGGCCACCAGGTCGTCGGCGCCGACCACGTCGGCACCCGCGTCGCGCGCGGCCTGGGCGGCCTCGCCGGCGGCGAAGACGGCCACGCGGTTGGTCTTGCCGGTCCCGGCGGGCAGCGAGAGCGTGCCGCGCACGATCTGCTCGGCCTTGCGCGGGTCGACCCCGAGGCGCAGGGCGAGCTCGACCGTCTCGTCGAACTTGGCGGTGGCGAGGGCCTTGACCTTGTCGATGGCCTCGCCGACGCTGAGCAGCGCCTCGCGATCCACCTGGGCCAGGGCGTTGGCGTAGTTCTTACCGTGCTTCATCGTGTCTCCTAGCCCGCGACCGTGATGCCCATGGAGCGAGCGGTGCCCGCCACCTGGAGCTTGGCCATCTCGAGGTCGTCCGTGTTGAGGTCCTTCAGTTTGGTCTTGGCGATCTCCTCGACCTGGTCCATGGTGACCGAGGCCACCGTCTCGCGACCGGCCAGGTGGGCGCCCTTGGCCACGCCCGCGGCCTGGCGCAGCAGCACCGGCGTCGGGGGGGTCTTCAGGACGAAGGTGAAGGAGCGGTCCTCGTAGATCGAGATCTCGACCGGGATGACCGTGCCGCGCATCGACTCGGTGGCCGCGTTGTACTGCTTGCAGAACTCCATGGTCTGGATGCCGTGGGGCCCGAGCGCGGTGCCCACCGGCGGCGCGGGGGTCGCGCCGCCCGCCTCCAGCTGGATCTTGACGACGGCGGTGATCTTCTTGGCCATGATTTCCTCCTAGAGCTTCGTGACCTGCGTGAAGTCGAGCTCCACGGGGGTCTCTCGCCCGAAAATGTCGACCAGCACCTTGACTTTGAGCTGGTCCTCGTTGATCTCGGCCACGTGGCCGGAGAAGGTGGCGAACGGGCCGGTCTTGATCTGGACCGTGTCGTTCACCTCGAACTCGTGCGTGGGCAGGCGGCGCTTGGCCACCGGTGCCTCGGCGCCCTCGACGTGGGGGCGGATGATGTTGTCGACCTCGCGGCGCGTCAGGGCCGTCGGACGGGTCTTCTCGGCGCCCACGAAGCCGGTGACCCCGGGGGTCGAGCCGATGACGTAGAAGATCTCGGGGTCCGGCTCGCAGCGGATCAGCAGGTAGCTGGGGAACATCCGCTTGGAGACCGTGACCTTCTTGCCCGACTTGAACTCGGTGACGTCCTCTTCGGGCAGGTAGATCTCGTAGATCTGGTCGCCGAGCTCGCGGGACTTGATGATGTTGTTGAGGGCCCCGATCACCTTCTGCTCGTGGCCGGCGAAGGTGTGCACGATGTACCAGCGACCCGGGCGGTCGAAGGCGCTCTCGGCGACCGGCTCGTCGGCCTCGTCGAGGATCGTGACGTCGAGGATCTCCTCGTCGTCGTGGGTCAGGGGGGCGTCGGTATCGGACATCTCAGCCTTACTTCTGGAACAGGAAGGTTACGAACTTGGAGAAGCCGTAGCCGAGGCCGAAGATGAGCAGGGTCATGAAGATCAGCACGAAGAGAACGATCGTCGTGTAGTTGATCACTTCGGGGCGCGTCGGCCAGGCGACCTGGCGCATCTCCTCGCGAACCTGCTTGAAGAACTGGCGAATCGTCGTGCGCTCGCGGCGACGCGCGAGGTCCTGCGCCGTGGAGGCGCGACGGGAGGCGCCCTCGGCGCCCACCTGGCCCTGTCGCTGCATCATGCGCTTCTGTTCGCGGTTCATTTCACGTCTCTTGTCTGGGTACTACCGGAAAATCCTTGGAGCAGGGCAGGAGGGACTCGAACCCCCAACCCCCGGTTTTGGAGACCGGTGCTCTACCAATTGAGCCACTGCCCTTCGCCCACCGAGGCCGGCGGAGGAAGGAAAGCCTACCATCCCCGGCGCGGCGGGTCTCTAGCGAGTCTCCTTGTGCAGCGTGTGCTTGCGCTCCCACTGGCAGTACTTGGACATCTCGATGCGCTCGCGGTCGTTGACCTTGTTCTTCATCGTGATGTAGTTGCGCCGCTTGCACACCTCGCAGGCGAGGGTGACTTGCACCCGCTTCTCATTCTTCGCCATGTTCTCTCCTCTTCGTACAACCGGCCACGGGGCCTGCCTGGTAGCGGCGGCGGGAGTCGAACCCGCGACACCACGATTATGAGCCGTGTGCTCTAACCACCTGAGCTACGCCGCCTGGCGAGCCCTCTGTCGGGATTGAACCGACGACCCCTTCCTTAC
>JAJXXB010000205.1 GCA_021781315.1 Actinomycetes bacterium
GGCTACTTCGCGCCCACCTCGCGCTACGGCACGCCCGACGACTTCAAGTACCTGATCGACCGGCTCCACCGCGCGGGCGTGGGCGTGCTGCTCGACTGGGTGCCCTCGCACTTCCCCGCCGACGCCCACGCGCTCGGGCTCTTTGACGGCACCCACCTCTACGAGCACGCCGACGCTCGCCAGCGCGTGCACCCGGACTGGCAGAGCTGGACCTTCAACTACGCGCGCAACGAGGTGCGCAGCTTCTTGATCTCGAGCGCCTGCTTCTGGCTCGACGAGTACCACGCCGACGGCCTGCGCCTGGACGCGGTCGCCTCGATGCTCTACCTCGACTACTCGCGCGCGCCCGGCCAGTGGGTGCCCAACGAGTTCGGCGGCCGCGAGGACCTGGCGGCCGTGTCGTTCCTGCGCCAGTGCAACGACGCCGCGCTCGAGGGATTCCCCGGGGTGCTCATGATCGCCGAGGAGTCGACGTCCTGGCCCGCGGTGACCCGCCCGACGGCCGAGGCGGGGCTCGGCTTCTCGCTCAAGTGGGACATGGGCTGGATGCACGACACGCTGCAGTACCTCGAGCAAGACCCCGTGCACCGCCGGTTCCACCACGACGAGCTCACCTTCCGATCCGTCTACGCCGCCCACGAGCGGTTCATGCTGCCGCTCTCGCACGACGAGGTCGTCCACGGCAAGGGCTCACTGCTCGCCAAGATGCCCGGCGACGAGTGGCAGCGGCGCGCCAACCTGCGCCTGCTGCTCGGCTATCAGTTCACGATCCCGGGCAAGAAGCTCCTCTTCATGGGCGACGAGCTCGGCCAGCGCGACGAGTGGAGCCACGAGCGCTCCCTCGACTGGCACCTGCTCGACGAGCCGGGTCACGAGGGCCTGGCGCGCTGGGTCGTGCGCCTGAACGAGCTCTACCGCGACGAGGCGGGCCTGCACCTCGACGACGCGTCCGTTGCCGACGTCGGCTGGCTCGCCGAGGACGTCGAGCGCAGCGTGCTCGCGTGGCGTCGCGGCGAGGGGGAGCAGCTGCTGGTGGTCGTCGCCAACTTCACGCCGGTGCCGCGCGACGGGTTCACGGTCCCCACGCCGGCGCCGGGACCCTGGACGGTACTCGCCAACAGCGACGACGAGCGCTACGGCGGCAGTGGGTACGTACCGGGCGACGGCCTCGTCGCCCGGTACGGTCGAGAAGAGAGCGTGCTCACGATGGACCTGCCGCCGCTCGCGGTCGTGGTGTGGGGCCGGTCCCGATGACTCGGGCCGCGGGGTTCCACCTGCACTTCTACCAGCCGCCCCGTGAGAACCCCTGGCTCGGCCTCTCGACTCACGAGTGGAGCGCCTGGCCCTACCACGACTGGAACGAGCGGATCACCGCCGAGTGCTACCGGGCCATGGTCGCCGTTGCGCTCGTGGGAGACGATGGCGAGGTCGAGCTCTTCGAGCCACTCGGGCGCTCGAGCGTCGACGTCGGTCCGACGCTGCACCACTGGCTCGACCGCTACGCGCCCGACGTGGGGGCGGCCCTCGCCGACCAGGTCGCGCGCGCCCCGGGCGGCGCGCCGGCCCGCGTGCTCGCCGCGCCCCTCGTGCACGCGATCCTCCCCCTCGCGAGCCCCGTCGACCAGGAGCGCCTCGTCGCGTGGGGGATCGCCGACTACCGCCAGCGCTACGGCGTCGCGCCGCGGGGCATGTGGCTGCCCGAGACGGCGGTCGACCGGGCGACCCTCGAGGTCATCGCCGCTCAGGGCATCGAGTACACCGTGCTCATGGCCAACCAGGCGGTGCGCGTGCGCGAACCCGGCGGCGAGTGGGAGCCCGTTGACGAGGCCAGCCTCGACACCTCGCGGGCCTACGTCGTGCGCCTCGCCAACGGTAACAGTGTGACCGTCGTCTTCGGGCAGCACGACCTCTCCCAACGGGTGGCCTTCGGTGGGCTGATCGCCGACGGCGTGCACCTGGCCGACGTCATGGCCGAGGCCGCCGCAGCCTCCAACGGCATCGTGCTCGTCGTCGCCGACGGCGAGACCTACGGCCACCACCACCACTTCGGCGACTTGGGAATGTGCTGGGCCTTGCGTCGCCTCGAGCGCGAACACGGCGTCGCGACGAGTCTCGGGTCCTGGCTCACCGAGGAGGGCCCGACCTGGGAGGTCGAGCTCGCCACAGTCTCGGCGTGGAGCTGCGCGCACGGGGTCGAGCGCTGGCGCAGCGACTGCGGCTGTGTGACCGGCGAGCGGCCGGGGTGGTCCCTCGACTGGCGGACCCCGATGCGCGACGCCCTCGACTGGCTGCGTGCGACGCTCGGTGCGCGCATCGACGAGGCACTCGCCCGGCGCGTGCGCTCGTGTGACGACACCCTCGCCGACTACGGGCGCGTCATCGCGGGGGCGATCGACCCGGCGGCCTTCGTCGCGCTTCACACCCCGACGCCGCCGAGTGACGAGGTCACGACCGAGGTGCTCGAGCTCTGCGAGGTCTACCGCAACCTGCTCTACAGCTTCACGAGCTGCGCCTGGTTCTTCGCCGACCCCGGTGAGA
>JAJXXB010000068.1 GCA_021781315.1 Actinomycetes bacterium
GCCCAGGCGCGCCGGATCCTTCACCCCGGGGGCCACCTCGACGCCGCCACGCACGTCCACGCCAAAGACCGGATAGTTCTGGACGACGTCGACGACGTTGGACTCGTTCAGCCCGCCCGAGGCGATCACGGGCACGCGCAGACTCTCGTCGGCGAAGACCCCCAAGGAGTCGATGAGCGAATTCTGGTCGTCGGCTTCGGGCAGCACGAGGTAGTCGACGCCGCTCGGCGCCACGGCGAGCGCCGTGCTCGGCAGGCTGCGCAGCACCGTGTTCACCCGTTCGGCGACGTAGGAGATCTCCTCGGTCGCCGCCGGCCCGTCGATCTGCACCGCAGAGAGCCCCAACCGGTTGGCGATCTCGACGATGCGCGACGGCAGCTCGCCGCGAAAGACGCCGATCGAGATCGCCCCCTGAGGAAGGCGGCGCAGGATGTCGTGCACGTCGTCGGGGCTGACTCGGCGCGGGGTCGGCCCGAACTCGAAGCCGACCGCGTTGGCCCCGAGGCCGATCGAGAAGAGGGCGTCCTCTTCGGTGGTGACCCCCGAGACCTTGATGAACAGTCCCTCGACGATGAAGCGCATTCACCCTCCCCGCCTCAGGCTAGAGGACGTGCCCGCTACGCGACATCCAGATCGACGGCGAGTCCCTCGAGGACCGACGCCTCGAGCAGACTGCGATGGGCGACGCCGAGGGCCACCACGAGACCGTCGCGGCGCATCGCGCTGGTCACCCCGCTCGGGCCCGCGGGGCCGCGCGAGGTGAGAGCCGCCTCGATCGTCTCGAGACTCGGGGCGCTCGCGCGCACGAGGCGCCAGGGGACGTTGCCCGATCGCGCGTCGAGGCGCGCGACGAGTTCTTGTCCGGTGTAACAGCCCTTGGTGAAGGAGACGGCGTCGCGCACCAGCGCCGCGCCGTAGCTCTGGGCCGGCAGGCGCGCCGCGAACTCGGCCTCGCCGGGCACGAGGGCGTCGATGCGTTCACCGAGCGTGGCGAGGGGACCCTCGCAGGCGCCCGCGAGGGTGATCGCACAGCGCGCACGCAGGCGAAAACGATTGAGGCGGGCGAGCACGGTCTCGGCCAGCGCGCTGGGCACCACGACGTCCACCCCACTCTCGTCGCGCGTCACCCAGAGAGTGGAGATCACCGAGCCGTCGGGCTCGAGGATCAATGACCAAGTGCCGACGGCGTGCTCGACGTCCTGGGTGACCTGACCCTGCAGATAGGAAACTGCGCCCTCTCCCTCGACGCGCAGGCGCGTCCACGCGAGTGGAGTCGTGGCGTCGAGGGGCTCGAAAATCATGGCACCAGTAGAGTATGCGTCGCACGATGCGGCGGAGCGAGGACAGATGAGTAAGGCCCAAATGGAACTCGCGACGATCACCTCGACGATGAGCGATCTCGCGACGCGCCTCACCGCGCTCGTCGAGAGCGAGGGAGACGCCCTGCCCACCGAGGTCTACAGCGAACTGGTGGGCGCCGAGCGCACCATCGGGGCGCTGCTGCGCCGACTCAACCGTCTGGCGAATCGTCCCCTCTAGACCCGGATAGCCTCGCTAGATGCCAGAAACGTGGGAGTCGACGACGGCCCTAACGAGTCGTCAGCGCCTCGACGTGCTGACCTGGCTGAACTACCTCGAGGTGCACCTGGGCCGCGAGGCCATCGACGAGGCCCGGCGCCGTGCGGTTGTCCACGAGACCCCCGCCGAGCACTGGCTGCGCTACGACAGCGGCTATCTCGCGGGCTACGCGATGGTCACCGGACGCAGCGAGCCGTCCCTGGAGATGGCCGGCGGGGGCTTCGACCCCGACCTGCTCTCGCGCGTGCTCGAGCACCATCCCCAGGTCGACTGGTGGACCCGCGGCCCCCAGGCTCGCGACGGAGGACACGACCTGCGCACCCTGCAGTTCCTCTGCGTGAGCCTCCCGGTTCCGGTGGAGCCGGTGCCCGCGGGCGCGACGCTGCGCACGTTCGACGCCACGCGCGACGAGGACGCGTGGCTCGCGCAAAACAATGCGGCCTTCGCCGATCACCCCGAGCAGGGGGCCTGGCACCTGAACGACCTCGACGAACGCGCGCGCGAGCCCTGGTTCGACCCCTCGGGCTTCCTCGTGCTCGAGATGGACGGCGAACTCGTCGCCTCGTGCTGGACCAAGGTCCACGAGCTCTACCAGGAGCGCTTCGGTGAGATCTACGTCATCTCGGTGCACCCGCGATTCCAGGGCCGACGACTGGGGCGCGTGATGGTCACCCAGGGCCTGGCGGTCTTGCGCCAGCGCGGCGTCTCGACCGTCGGTCTCTTCGTCGACGAGTCCAATCTCAGCGCGCGCGCGCTCTACGAGTCACTGGGCTTCGCGCTCGTGCGCGAGGACCACCTGACGAGGTTTCGTCGCTAGCTGCCCACCGCGTGGCCGACGAAGAAGGTGACCGCGGCCGCGGCGGCGGCGATCCAGGTCTGACGGAACGCCCAGCGCACCACGCCGCGACGGGTGAACCAGCCGATGCCCGCGCCGATCGCGATGCTGGTCACGCCGGAGAAAGCGATCGACCAGGGCACGTCGTTGCCGGTCTGGCTCCAGAGCCACGGCAGGAGAGGAACCAGCGCGCCAATCGCGAAGGAGAGGAACGACGAGATCGCGGCCGCGAAGGGCGAGCCGGTGGCCGAGGGGTCGACGCCGAGCTCTTCGCGCGCGTGCGTGCGCAGCGCCAGGTCCGGGTCGCGCATCAGATCCACCGACAGTCGCTCGGCGAGGTCGGCCTCGATGCCGCGCGACATGAAGAGGTCGCGCAACTCGATCTGCTCCGACTCGGGGCTCGCGGCGATGGAGGCGCGCTCGACGTCGATCTCGTATTCGAGGAGTTCCTTCTGGGCGCGCATGGAGAGGTACTCGCCGGTCGCCATGGAGAAGCCTCCGGCGACGAGGCCGGCGAGTCCGGCCAGTCGCACGACGTTGTGCCCCGGATTGGCCCCGGCGAAGCCGAGGATCAGCGAGATGTTGGTCACCAAGCCGTCGCTGATGCCAAAGATCGCGGCGCGCACCCACCCCCCGGCGATCTGTCGGTGGTGTTCGTCGTGGACGATCTCGCTCATCGCTCAAGTGTAGGACTCGGGCCCTCGGCCGCCACCGGTAGCATTGACGGGGAGGTTGATATGACCACGCACGTCAGCGGCATCGAGGAACTGCGGAGCCTCGTCGGCACTCACTTGGGATATTCCGACTACCACCTCGTCACCCAAGAGGCGGTCAACCTCTTCGCCGACGCGACGGGTGACCACCAGTGGATCCACGTTGATCCCGAGCGCGCCGCGGCCGGCCCCTTCGGACGCACCATCGCCCACGGCTACTTCACCCTCTCGATGATCCCGGTGCTGCTGAGCGGCGTCGTGCGCGTCGACGGCGTGGCCATGGGCATCAACTACGGCACCAACAAAGTGCGCTTCCCCAGCCCCGTTCCCGTGGGCAGCGAGATCCGCGCGGGCGCGACGCTCGCCAGCGTCGAGTCGTTCGAGGGCGGCGCCCAGGTCGCCATGGACGTGACCGTCGAGGTGCGCGACGCGCCCAAGCCGTCCTGCGTCGCCCAGGTCGTCTACCGGTACTACCTCTAGTCGATGGACGCGACCCACCTGCCCCAGGGCGAGGAGAAGACGCGCCAGGTGCGCGCCATGTTCGACGCCATCGCCCCGCGCTACGAGCTCGTCAATCGCCTGATGACGTTCGGCCTCGACGCGCGTTGGCGCCGCCGGGCCGTCGCCGACCTGCGCCTGCCCGCCGCGAGCACGGTGCTCGACCTCGCCGCGGGCACGGGCGACTTCACCCGAGAGCTCGCCCGACAGGGCCAGCGCGCCGTCGCGGTCGATCTCAGCTTCGGCATGTTGGCCGCCGGTCGCGACATGCCCGAGCGTGTCCAGGCCGACGCCACCACGCTCCCCTTTCGCGACGGCTCCTTCGACGGCGTCACCTGTGGCTACGCCCTGCGCAACTTCACCGACCTGCAAGCGGCCTTTGACGAGATGGCCCGAGTGACGCGAGCCGGCGGACGGATCTCGCTGCTCGAGGTGGCCGAGCCGCGCGGCGGGCTGCTGCGGGCCGGCTTTCGGATCTGGTTTCGCAGGGTGGTGCCCATTATCGGCTCCCTCGTGTCGGATCGCACCGCGTACCACTACCTGCCGGCCTCGACGGCCTATCTGCCCGAGGCCGAGCGGATCGCCGACATGCTGGGACACGCCGGCTTTCGTGCCATCAACCATCGTCGCGTGATGGGAGGGCTCAGCCAGCAATTCCTCGCCACGAGGTCCTCGTGAGGTTCGCTCGCTCGCGCGTGGAGGCCCTCGACCACGAGGCCCTGCGCACGCTCAGCGCGCGCGAGGGCTGGCTGGTCGAGACCCCCGAGGTGCTGCGCGCCGGCCTGGGCGACGTGGTGGCCACGATCGAGCTGCCCGGCGGACTCGAGTCGCCGCGCGACGCCCGCGACGCGCTCGCGGCCCACGAGGTGACGGGCGTGGACGGCCCCAGCGGCAGCGGCGTCGTCGCCTTCGCGTCGTTGCCCTTCGAACGCGGTGAGGCGTCACGCCTCGAGGTGCCGCGCTACGCGTTCACCCGTCTGCTCGACGGTTCCGCGTGGGTCAGCGCGCCCGAAGGCGACGAGGGCTGGCGTGACCTGCTCGCCAACGTCGATAGCGCAAACCAGGAGCCGTTGTTTCCTCGCTCACTGACCTACCAGCCGACGGCCGAGGAGTACGCGCACACCGTGGCGCGCGCGGTCGAGCTCCTGCGCCGAAAGGAACTCGACAAGGTCGTCCTGGCGCGCGCCGTGCTCGGCACCGTGCCCGAGAACATCGATCCCGCGGCCCTGGCGGCGCGGTTGCGCCGGCGCGAGCCGCTCTGCACCGTCTACTCGCTGCCGGTCTCGGGCGAGCGACGCTACGTCGGAGCGAGTCCCGAACTGCTCGCGCGTCGCGAGGGTGCGACCGTCACCTGCCACCCCCTCGCCGGCACCATCGCCCTGCCGGCGCACGTCGCGCCGGACGACTATCAGACCTGGCTGCTCGGCAGCACCAAGAACCTCCACGAGCACGCCGTGCTGGTCGACGATCTCGTCCAGTTGCTCGCGCGACACTTCGAGGACATCGACGCCGACGCGACGCCCTCGATCGTCGCGCTGCGCAGTGTGGCCCACCTCGGCACCTGGATCCGCGCGAGGTCGCATGACGGCGCGCCCGACGCGCTGCGCGTGCTCGCACTGTTGCACCCCACGGCCGCGGTGGGTGGCATCCCGCGCCAGGCGGCCCACGATCTCATCGGCGAGCTCGAGGAGACCCCTCGCGGCCACTACGCCGGGCCGCTGGGCTGGGTCGACGAGCACGGTGACGGCGAGTGGTGGGTGGGGATCCGCGGCGTACTGGTGCGCGGCAGCGCCTTCGAGGCCTGGGCCGGAGCGGGAATCGTCAGCGAGTCCGACCCGACGGCCGAGCGCGAAGAGACCCGCGACAAACTCTCGAGCGTGCTCGGCGCGCTGCTCGCTGAGCGCGTCTAGCGCGACCGGGGACGCACCAGTCGCTCGGCGCCCCAGCGGGTGACGAGAACGAGCGCTTCGAGCACGATCGCTCCGGACATCTTGGACTCGCCCTTCGTGCGATCGCGAAAGGCGATCGGTGATTCGACGATGCTCGCCCCCCCGCGGCGCGCTCGATAGGTCATCTCGATCTGGAATCCGTAGCCGTCGGCGCCCACGGTCGCGAAGTCGATGATCTCCAGGGCCTGACGTGAGTAGACGCGGTATCCGGCGGTGGAGTCGGCCACGCCCAGTCCCAGCATGATCGACGCGTACTGGTTGCCCAGTCGCGAGAGCAGCCGGCGCGGCAACGACCACTTGGGGATCGATCCGCCCGGGATGTAGCGCGAGCCGATCACGACGTCGTGGGTCTCCGCGAGCGCGAGCAGGTGCACCAGCGCCGCGGGGTCGTGGGAGAAGTCACAGTCGATCTCGACGAAGTGGTCGTAGCCGCGCTCGAGTCCCCACGCGAAGCCCGCGCGGTACGCGCTGCCCAACCCGGACTTCGCCGCGCGCGAGAGCAGCTCGATGCGCCCGAGCTCGCTCGCGAGAGAGCGCACCGCGTCCGCCGTGCCGTCCGGGCTCGCGTCGTCGACGACGAGGATGTCCGCCGCGGGCACCACGTCACGTAGGGCGCGCACCATCGCGTTGATGTTCAAAATCTCGTTATACGTGGGCAGAACCACCAAAACGCGCACCGGACGATTCTAGTTTGGCCCTCTAGACTGCTCCTTCAGAGCGCCCGGAGCGGCCACACGAAGAAGGTCCATGCCCGAACCCAGTCCTCGCAAGCGCTTCGCGATGCCCCGCGAGATCCGCATCATCTTGAGCGTGGGTCTCCTGGTCTTCGTCTTCGAGTATCTCGTCCTACCCCAGTTCGCCTCGGCGCGCCAGAACCTGCACCTGCTGGCCTCACTGAATCCCTTCGTGGTCGCCCTCGCGGTGGCCTTCGAGATGGCGGCGATCTACAGCTACGTCGAGTTGACGCGCACGGTGCTCTTTCCCTACTCGCCGGGGCGATTCAACACCCTGCGGGTGAACCTGGCGGGACTGGCCATCAGTCACGTCGTGCCCGGCGGCACGGCGCCGGCCGGGGCACTGTCATATCGGATCTTCAACGAGTTGGGGGTGCCCAAGGAGACCAACGCCTTCGGTCTGGCCACCCAGGGCACCGGTTCGGCGGTCGTACTCAACATCATCTTCTGGGTCGCCCTGGTGATCTCGATCCCCCTTCGCGGGTTCAACCCCTCCTACGGCTTCGCCGCGCTCGCCGGGGTCTTTCTCCTCGCCGCCTTCTTCGGCACCTTGGTCCTCTTGACGCGCGGCCAGCGCCACGCCGACGCGTGGCTGCGCGCGATCGCCGCGCGGATCCCGGCCCTGGATCCCGACAAGGTCTCGGCCCTGCTCGAGAAGGTCGCCGAGCGCATCAAGGTCCTGATCGCGAACCGGCGCACGCTGTGGTGGGCCTTCACGTGGGCGGGGCTCAACTGGCTCTTCGACGCGACGTGCCTGTGGGTCTTCGTGTGGGCCTTCGGACACGTGATGTCACCGATCGACCTCCTCGTCGCCTACGGTCTGGCCAACGTGCTCGCCGCGATCCCCATCACCCCGGCCGGGCTCGGTGTCGTCGAGGGTGTGCTGATCCCCACCATCGTGGGTTTTGGCGTGCCGCACAGTCAGGCGATCCTCGCCGTGCTCGCCTATCGTCTGGTGAACTTCTGGATCCCGATCCCCATCGGGGGCGCCGCCTACGCGAGTCTGCAGTGGCGTCGAGGGCTCAGCGCGCCGCCAGTGAACGGGAACGGGCCAGCGAGCGCCGTTTGAACTCCTCCTGGGCCGAGAACTCCTCGACCGAGGTGAGGCGCCGCCAGCGCCGGTCGGTTCCCAACTGCCAGGTGAAACGGTCGTCGCGCCAGGTGACCTCGAAGGCCTCGACGATCTCGTCGGCGAGTGCGGGGTCCTCGATGGGAACCATCACCTCCACACGTCGATCGAGATTGCGCTCCATGAGGTCGGCCGAGCCGATGTACACGGCGAAGTCATCGCGACCCGCCTCGCCGAAGACGAAGAGCCGCGAGTGCTCGAGGAACTCTCCCACCAGCGAGTGGACCGTGATGTTCTCCGAGAGCCCCTCGATGCCCGGGCGCAGACAGCACAGCGTGCGCACCTCGAGGCGGATCGCGACGCCGGCGTAGCTCGCCTCGTAGAGCGCGTCGATGATGCTCGGGTCGGTAAGGCCGTTCACCTTGATGGCGATGCGCCCACGCTCGCCGAGGTCGCGCTGGGTGTTGATGAGTTCGATGATGCGCGATCGCGAGATCATCGGGCTGACGATGATCTTGCGGTAGTTGGCGTTGCGCGCAAAACCGGTGAGGAAGTTGAACAGTTCGCCGATGTCGTGGGTGATGTCCGGATCGCAGGTGAGCAGTCCGAAGTCCTCGTAGGTGCGCGCAGTTTTGGAGTTGTAGTTGCCCGTCGCCACGTGGACGTAGCGCGCCGTGGTGTCGCCTTCGCTGCGCACGACCAGCGCCGTCTTGGAGTGGGTCTTGAGTCCCACCACGCCGTAGACCACGTGCACCCCGGCGTCTTCGAGGGCCTTGGCCCACTCGATGTTGGCCGCCTCGTCAAAGCGCGCCTTCAGCTCGACGAGGGCCACGACCTGCTTGCCCCGCTCGGCCGCGCGAATCAGCGCGCCCACCACCGGCGAATCGCCCGACGTGCGATAGAGCGTCTGCTTGATGCCCACCACCTTGGGGTCATCCGCGGCCTGGGCGATGAACATCTCGACCGAGTCGGCGAAGGATTCGTAGGGGTGGTGCAACAAGATATCGCCCTCGCGGATGGCGGCGAAGATGTCGCCGACGTGATCGCCGGCGAGCAGTCGGGCCGGGGTGAGTGGCGACCAGCCCTCGCCCTTGAGATCGGGTCGGTCGAAGGCGTACAGGCTCCACAGGTCGTGCAGACCCAGGGGCGCGTCGGTCACGTACACGTTGGACGGGTCGAGGTCTAACTGATCGACGAGCAGGTCCAGGTAGTCCTTGGACATGCCACTCTGGATCTCGACGCGCAGGGCTTCGCCGAAGCGCCGACGGCGCAGTTCGACCTCGAGAGCGACCAGGAGGTCATCGGCCTCGTCCTCTTCGAGGGTCAGGTCGGCGTTGCGCGTCACACGAAAGAGGTCGGCTCGTCCCAGGGTCATGCCCGGAAACAGCCGTCCCAGGTTCGCCATGATCAGCTCTTCGAGCAGGCACCACCGGCCCGATCCGGTTGGCAGGAAGCGCGGCAGGGAGTTGGGGACCTTGATCCTCGCGCTGCGCTCCTCGCCCGTCGCGTCGTCGCGCACCGTCACGGCGATGTTGAGCGACAGGTTCGAGATCATCGGGAAGGGGTGTCCGGGGTCCACGGCGAGTGGCGTCAGAACCGGATAGACGTTCTCGTCAAAGTACGTCGAGAGCCGTTCGACTTCGGCCTCGGTGAGATCAACGTGATGCACTAGGGCGACGCCGTTGCGCGAGAGGTCGGGCACGAGTTGGTCGAGCACCACGCGGTCCTGGCGCTCGACCAGTGCGAGGACCCTCTCGCGGATGGCCGCCAACTGCTGTCGCGGGCGCACTCCGTCGACCGAGGGGGTCTGGACGCCGGCGGCCACCTTGTCCTCGAGGCTGACCACGCGTACCTGGAAGAACTCATCGATCATGTCCGCGAAGATCGCCACGAACTTGCAACGCTCGAGCACGGGCAGGCGGTGGTCCTCGGCGAGGTCGAGCAGGCGCGCGCCGAACTCGAGGCGCGACAGTTCGCGACTCGAGAAGCGCTCCGGTCCGAACGCGTTGAGATCCAGGGCCACTTTCGCTGAACTCCTTGTCACGCCGCAATTTGCATCAAGCGTACGACTACTCTAAGGAGGTGGCGAGACACCGCAGTCAGGTCGCGGCCGAGGCCCGCGAGCCGAGGCCCTCGCGCTCGACGGAATTGGTCCTCATGGCGCTCGCCTGGATCGTGGTGACGGCGTTCTACGTTCTGGCCTCCCTGGGCTCTCAGGGCCAGATGCCCAAGCGCCTCGGACTCTTTCTCACGGTCATCGTCGGGGTATCGCTGCTGTTGCACGTCGCCATTCGACTGCTCGCCCCGCGCTCGAGCCAGGTGCTCTTGCCCATCGCGACCTTCCTCAACGGCATCGGCTACGTGGAGATCGCCCGCTGGAACCCGATCCGCGCGGGTTATCAGGCCCTGTGGTTCTTGATCTCGGCCGTCGCCGTGGTCGTCACCTTGGCGGTCGTTCGACGCGTGCGCGACCTCGACCGCTACCGATATCTCACCCTCGTGGCGGCCATGATCCTCCTGCTCTCGCCGTTGCTGCCGGGAATTGGCCTCACCGTCTACGGCGCGCGCCTGTGGGTCGCGGTGGGTCCCATCACGTTTCAGCCCGTGGAGATCGCCAAGATCCTCCTCGCCTTCTTCTTCGCCTCGTACTTCGCGGCCAATCGCGAGCTGCTCTCCACGCCCACCCAGCGTCTGATGGGGCGATTGATTGTCCCACCCAAGGTGCTGATCCCGATCCTCGTCGCCTGGGGTTTCGCCGTCGCGATCTTGGGCGTGGAGAATGACATTGGCTTCGCCGTGCTGATCTTCGGACTCTTCATATCGATGCTCTGGGTCGCCACCGGGCTCAAGACGTACGTCGTTCTCAGTCTCGGATTGCTCGCCGGCGGTGCGGTGATCGCCGCGAACTACTTCTCTCAGGTCCAGGTGCGCGTCAGCCAGTGGCTCGACCCGTGGTCGACCGCCAACTTCACGGTCTCCCACCA
>JAJXXB010000095.1 GCA_021781315.1 Actinomycetes bacterium
CCTCGTCGCCCGCGACGCCGTAGCGCGTCACCAGCTCGTCGAAGAGCGCGTCGACGACGCCGGCGTCGAAGTCGGACTTTGCCACGTTGATGAGCGACTGGGGCACGCGTCGCCAGGCCGCGTCGGCCTGATCAAAGAGCGGACCACGGCGCGTGACGAGTTCACAGAGCGTGAGAGCGGTCAGCAGCCCGTCACCCGTAGGGGCGACGTCGGCGAAGATGACGTGGCCGGACTGCTCGCCCCCGAGCCGCCAGGCGACCTCGTCGAGGGCGACCATGACGTTGCGGTCCCCCACCTCGGTCTCGCGCACGGTGATCGCGGCCGCGCCGAGGGCGCGGCGCAGGCCAAGGTTGCTCATCGTGGTCACGACGAGGCCGCCGCCGAGTTCGCCGCGCGAGGCGCGATCGAGGGCGAAGAGCACCATCAGGTCGTCACCGTCGCGCACGTGTCCGCGGTGATCCACGGCCACCAGCCGGTCGGCGTCGCCGTCGAAGGCGAGTCCGAGGTCGGCCCCCAGGGCGAGGACCGTGGCCACGAGGTCGCTCACGTCGGTCGAGCCGCAGCCCTCGTTGATGTTGCGCCCGTCGGGCCGGTCGTGCAGCACGGTCAGTCGCGCCCCGGTGCCGGCGAAGAGGGCCGGCGCGACGTGGCTCGCGGCCCCGTTCGCGCAGTCGATCACCAGGTGCAGCTCGCTCAGGTCGACCGGCACGAGGGAGCGCAAGTGCTCGAGGTACTCGTCCTCGGCGCCCAGGTCCACGGGCACCGCCGCGGCGGGCGCGTTCGGGCTCGGCGCCTGGGCCAGGGCCACGGTGATCGCCTCTTCGGTCACCACGTCGAGCTTCGCGCCACCGACGCCGAGCACCTTGAGCCCGTTGTCGTAGTAGGGGTTGTGCGAGGCCGAGACGACGACACCGGCGCCGTGTCGCTGGCTGGCGATGACGGCGACCCCCGGGGTCGTGAAGAGCCCGAGGTTCATCGCCGGCGCGCCGCCGGCCGTCAGGCCGGCCAGCACGGCCGCGGCCAGTTCGGGCGAGCTCTCGCGCGTGTCGTAACCGACGTAGACGGTGGTGGCCAGCACCTGGGCCACGGCCCAGCCCAGCCGGTAGGCGACGTCGACCGTGACCTCGTCGTGGGCCCGGCCCCGGATCCCGTCCGTGCCGAATCGCACGGCGGCGACCATTAGCGCTTCGAGTACTGCGGCGCCTTGCGGGCCTTCTTGAGGCCGTACTTCTTGGTTTCCTTCTTGCGCGCGTCGCGCGTGAGGAGCCCGGCCTTCTTGAGCGTGCCGCGCGACGCCTCGTCGATCTCGAGCAGCGAGCGGGCGATGCCCAGGCGCAGCGCGCCGGCCTGACCAGCCACGCCGCCGCCCTCGATGGTGGCGTCGATGTCGTAGGTCTGCTGGGCGTCGATGAGACGCAGCGGCTCCATCACCATCTGGCGGTGCGTGGCCGAGGTGAAGTAGTTGTCGAAGGCGCGCGAGTTGATGGTGATCGTGCCGGTGCCGGGGCGCAGGCGCACGCGCGCCACGGCCTCCTTGCGTCGTCCGGTGGTCTGAGTCAGGGGGCTGGTCACGAAGGTCTCCTTAACCGCGGCGGATTGCCGAGGTGTCGAACGAGGCGGGCTGCTGGGCGGCGTGCGGGTGCTTGTCGCCGGCGTAGACGAAGAGCTTGCCCATCTGGGCGCGGCCCAGGCGGTTCTTGGGCACCATGCCCTTGACCGCGTCGTGCACGAGGGCGACGGGGTCCTCGGCGAGCAGGGTCTTCCACGAGGTGGAGCGCAGGCCGCCCGGGTACCCCGAGTGACGGTAGGCGAAGTTCTGGTCGGCCTTGTTGGCGGTCACGACCACCTTGTCGGCGTTGACGATGATGACGAAGTCGCCGGTGTCGACGTGGGGGGCGAAGTAGGTGCGGTGCTTGCCGCGCAGCAGCGAGGCGGCGACCGTCGCGACGCGGCCGAGCACGAGGCCCTCGGCGTCGATGACGTGCCACTCACGCGTGATGTCCTGAGCCTTCGGTGTGTAGGTGCGCACAACTCTTCCTTACGAAACGTCCGGGCGCGGCGTGGCGCCCAGGGGACTCTCTAGCCTACAAACTTTCGGGCCCCGTCGGCAAGTTCGCCCAAAATACCTACCAGATGGAGACCCTTTGGGCCGGATCGAGCCACATTCGGTCCCCCGCAACGACGCCGAAGGCCTCGTAGAAGGGATCGAGGTTGCGCACGATCTGGTTGCAGCGGAACTCCGGGGGGCTGTGGGGGTCGATCGCCAGCAATTGGAGGGTCCGCTCGGGCCGCGACGCGTCGCGCCAGCCCAACGCCCAGGCGAGGAAGAAGCGCTGCGCGCCGGTGAGACCATCGATGACCGGGGCCGCGGCGCCGTCCAGGGAGATCTGATAGGCCTCCCAGGCGATGCCGAGACCCCCGAGGTCGCCGATGTTCTCGCCGATGGTGAGGGCCCCGTTGACGTGCTGGTCGACCCCCTCGGGCACCAGCGCGTCGTACTGGCCGATGAGAACGGCGGTGCGCGCCTCGA
>JAJXXB010000210.1 GCA_021781315.1 Actinomycetes bacterium
GACCGACGTCGTCGAACACTTCAGCGAGCGGGTGAACGACTATCGCGCCTCGGCGACCGTCATCGACGCCGACCAGCTCAGCGCGGCGGTCGTGGCGCTGCTGCGGAAGCGATCCGCGCGCTCGGTCGTCGTGCCGAGCGAGCGCGTGCGCGCCTGGACCGAGGGGTTCGACGGCGAGGCCGCCGTCGACGACGGCCTCAGCGCCGCCGCCCTCGACGCGACCTCGACCGTGATCACCGCCTGTCGGGGCGCGATCGCCGAGACCGGCACCATCGTGCTCAACGCCGGCCCCGACGAGGGCCGCCGGATCATCACGCTCATCCCCGACCACCACATCGTGGTCGTCGAGGAGGATCAGATCGTCGCCAACGTGCCCGACGTCATGGCGCGACTCGACCCCACTCGGCCGACCACCTGGATCAGCGGGCCCTCGGCGACGAGCGACATCGAGTTGCGTCGCGTCGAGGGCGTGCACGGGCCCCGCGTGCTCGACGTGCTGATCGTGCGTCGCTGACGCCGATCCGACGTCCGTCCGCGCGGGTTCAGCCCGCGACGACGCCCGCGCGGACCTGGGCCACACAGGCCGCGACGACCGTCGCGTCGTAGCGCGTCCCGGCGCCGGCCTCGAGCTCGGCGAGGGCTGATTCGACCCCGAGGCTCTCGCGGTAGGGCCGGTGCGAGGACATGGCCTCGAGCACGTCGGCGACCGCGACGATGCGCGCCTCGAGGATCATCGCCTCGCCGCGCAGCCCGTTCGGGTAGCCGCTGCCGTCGAGCCGCTCGTGGTGCTGGAGGGCCACGAGCGCGACGGGCCAGGGGAAGGGGACGTCGACGAGCACGTCGTAGCCCGCCTGGGGGTGGAGCTGGATCAAGGCGCGCTCCTCGTCACTCAGGCGTCCCGGGCGCGTGAGGATCTCGGCGGGGATGGCGATCTTACCGATGTCGTGCAGACGGCCCGCGACGCGCAGCCCCTCGAGGCGATCGGCGTCGAGCCCGAGTTGCTCACCGATCGCCGCCGCGATGTCCCCCACGCGGCGCTGGTGGCCGGCGGTGTAGGGGTCGCGCATCTCGCTGAGTGCGGTCGCCACCTCCACCGTCGCGCGCAACGAGGCCTCGATGGCCTCGACGTGGCGCGCGACGGCGTTCGCCTGCTCGAAGTGATCGAGCGCGAAGCCGAGGTCGCCGGCCATCTCACTCAGCAGGTCCATCATCGCGTCGTCGAAGAAGCCGAGGGTGTCCGAGTACAGGGTGAGCGCCCCGACGGCAACCCCGCCGCGGCGGATCGGCATCGCCGTCGCCGACAGCCAATCGCGCGCGATCATGGCGCTCGCGATCGGTCCGTCGTTGGCCGCGCACCCGGTCTGGCGGATCACCGGGGCGTTCTCCTCGATCGCCGCCGACGCGAGGTCGATCGCCGCCGGGTCGTCACCGAGGAGGGCTGCGCGAGCCGCGAGGAACGCCGCCGCTCCCTCGCCGGTGTGGGCGACCGGCTCGACTACCCCGGTCACGTCGTCGCGCATCCCGACCCAGGCCATCGCGGCCGAGCCGATCTCGACGGCCGCCGCGCAGACCCGCTCGAAGAGTTCGGCCTCGTCATCAGAGAAGACGATCGCCTGGTTGCACTCGCTCAGGGTCTCGTAGAGCAGCATGGTGCGACGCAGCCGCTCCTCGGCGGCGACGCGCTCGGTCACGTCGATCAACACGCCGCGCACGGTCGTGCCGCGCCCGAGCTCGTCGCGCGCGGTCACCCGCCCGCGCACCCAGAGCCAGCGCACCGAGCCGTCGGGCCAGACCACGCGGAAGTCGTAGGCGTACTCGTCGGGCCCGCCCGGTGCGACCGCCTCGGCGATGATCGCCCCGCTACGCTCAGTGTCCTCGGGGTGGGTCGCGTCGAGGAACGTCGTGATGTGCCAGGTCTCTTGCCAGTCGAGTCCGTAGAGGGCGTCGTGGTTGGCCGAGCGGCGCATCGCGTCGCGCACCATGTCGTACTCCCAGACCGCGACCGAGGACATCTCGGTCACCAGTCGAAAGAGCTCGTCGTCGGCGCGCAGCTCGTCGGATCTGATCGTCGCGGGATCGTCCACTGGCCCTCCGTTCCCTTGACCAGGACCTGATCGCCCGTGCCCTCGGGCGTCTCTGGTCACGCTAGCGCGTCACGTCGCCGCTAAGGGTGCGCGCGATCGCCGCGGCGAGACGCCGGGGGGCGGCCTCGTCGAACGTGAGAAAGAGGTTCGGCTCGACGAGTTCGAACTCCATGAGCGCCCACCCGGCGTCGGTCGCCACGAGGTCCACGCGCGCGTAGAGCAGGTCGCGGAATCGCTCATCGTCGAGCAAGTCCTCGACGTAGTCGCGCACCTCGGGCTCGAGGTCGGCCCGACTCATCTGGTCGCGGCGGAACTGGGCGGTGCGAACCGACTCCTCGACGTTGAGCATGGCGGCCTTGGTCATCGCGTGGGTGATCTCGCCGTCGATCACGATGACGGCGCGCTCGCCGCGGGTGTCCACA
>JAJXXB010000184.1 GCA_021781315.1 Actinomycetes bacterium
CCAGCCGGCTGTGATGCGCCTCATGCCGGCCCTCGTCATCGAAGAGGCGGAGATCGCCTACCTGCTCCAAGCCCTGGAGAACGCCATCGCCGACCTCAAGGCCGGTCGGGGCCCGAGCGAGTCGCCAGAGCGAGTCAAGCGCCGGCCCGCGCGCTCGAGCGCGACGTCCTGAGGAGAACCGTGGCCGACTGGGACGAACTACGCGAGGCGCTCGCGGACTACACGATCAGCTGCAACGGCAACGCTCGGCTGCGCAAGATGCAGCGCGACTGGACGCGCACGCTCCACTTCATCTGCTCTGACACCTCGACGACGTTCTCCATGGCGGTCGATCGGGGCGAGATCATCTCCACCGTCGACGGCCACGTGGGGGTACCCGACATCGTGGTCACCACGACGTCCGAGACGTTCTGTGACATGTTCTGGGGCGATCTCAACCCGGTCCAGAAGTACCTGCGCGGCGAGATCACGGTGAAGGGCTCTCAAGAGGACGTCATGCGCCTCGACGCGATCAGCTACGTCATCTGGCCCGACTCCTGATGCCCGAGGGCGACGCGCCAGCCATCACGCTTCGCCGCTCGGTGGGCAGCGCCACCGCGACGGCGACGTCGGCGGGCCTCGCCTTCGCCGCCATTGACTACCTCGGCGTCGTCTCGATCCTCGCCTACGCCCCGGGGGCCACGGCGGCCTTCGCCATCTTCGTCGGCGGCCTCATCGTCATCCTCGTCTCGGCCATCTTCTCCGAGTTGAATGGCCTCTACCCCACCGCCGCGGGCATTCGCCTCTACCTGGGACGAGCCGTGGGCAATCGCACCGCCCTGTCGGTCACCTTCACCTACATGACGACCGTCGTCCTCGTCATCGCGGCCGACGCGTTTCTCATCGGCGCCGCGGTGCGACACGTGCTGCGCGAGCCGGCCGTGCTCGCCTACGTCTGGATCGCCGTGCTGCTTGGCGTTGCGCTCGGCGCGAACCTCAAGGGTGTTCGCCTGGCCGGTTGGGTGCAGACGATCGTGACCTACACCGTGCTCGCGGGTACGTCGATTCTGTCGGTCGTCGCGCTCTTTCACGTCGGCGGCGCCTTCCACCAGCCCCTCAACCTCTTCGGGCGCGGATCGTTCTCGGGGATCCAGGCGATCGCCTTCGCGGTCTTTCTCTACGCCGCGTTCGAGTGGGTCACGACCACCGCGGAGGAAGCGCGCGCCCCCCACGTCATCACGCGCGCCCTCTTCCTCGCCCCCCTCATCATCTGGGCGGTCGCCTCGGTCTTCGCCCTGGCCCTCTCGCACCTCGTGGCCTACTCGTCGCTGCACGCCAGCGCCTACCCCCAACTCCTGCTCGGTCGCGCCGCCCTGGGCACCGTGGGCGAGCTGTGGATGCTGGCCCTCACGGTGCTGACGGCCCTGAACACCTTCAACGGCGGCTTCCTCGTCGCCTCGCGATTCATGTACGCCGCCGCGCGCGAGGGCAACTTGCCGCGTCCCTTCGCGCGGCTCAACCTCAACGCCGTACCCTGGCTCGCCGTCACGACCCTGACCGTCGTGTCCGCCGTGGTGGCGGCTCTCGTGTTCGCGACGGGCCAGTGGCTCCTGCTCGTCTCGGTCGGCGCGGCGATCGAGTGCGCGATCTACGCGATCGGCTCGGTCTGCCTACTCGTCCTGCGCTCGCGCGAGCAGCGACACCGCCCCTTTACTCTCATCGCGGGACGACCCCTCGCCCTGGTGGGCGCCGTCCTCTTTAGCGTCTTGTTCGTCGCCACGGCCTTCGCGAACCCGAAGGACTCGCGGCGCTTCTCCCTTGCGCCCTTTAGCGTCATCGCGGTACTGAGCGTCCTCTCCGTCGCCTACGTCCTCTTCGTCGTGCCGCGCCTCCAGCGAGCCCACGCGGCGCGAAGCGCGGCCGCGCGCCCGCGGCGCCGTCCCGCGCGAGCGTCATCCGAGACAGTTGAAGAGAGTCGCGCCGACGAGATCGATGAGACGCGCGACTAGGTCTCAGACTCCGGTGAGACACCGCTGACAGCCCCGAATCCGAGACCCAACCACATCGGATTCGGGACCGAGGTGTCGCCACTGGCGTCGCGATCTACATGACGATGACGGCTCGCCCGTCGAGCGTCCCGTGGTGGAGCCTCTCGTAGGCCTCGGGCGCCTGGTCGATCGAAAAGCGCTCGACGTGCACGTCGAGGCGTCCCGCCTGAGCCATCTCGATCACCTCGAAGAGCTCCTCGCGGTACCCCCAGTAGGTGGTGGCGACGTGCGCCTCGTAGGGAGTGGCGAAGAAGCCGACGGGTATCGTCGCTCCCCCCATGCCCAGTCCCACAATCTTGAAGTCGCCTCCCACGCCCACCACCTGGCGCGCGACGTCGAGGCTCTCCTGAAAGCCGGCGAAGTCAAAGACCCCCTCGGCCATGCGACCCTTGGTCAGCTCGCGCACCTTCGCCACAACCTCGGGGTCGCTCGAGAGCAGCGTCTCGTGCGCGCCCGACTCTCTGGCCAGCTGGAGCTTGGACTCATCCACGTCGAGGGCGATGATGCGAGCACCGGAGAGCTCGCGCAGGATCTGAATGCCCAGGTGGCCGAGGCCCCCGGCGCCGAGCACGACGGTCGTCGTGCCGGCACCGAGCTTGGGCAGGCTCGCCTTGATCGCGTGGTAGGGGGTGAGAGCGGCGTCGGTGAGAGGAGCCGCGATCGCCGGGTCAAGGTCGCCGATGTCCACGAGGTGACGCGCGTTGTCGACGATCATGTACTCGGCCATCGCCCCGGGCGCGCCAAGGCCGGGCGCGAGGATGGCGAGTGCGGCCGCTCGCTCGCAGTAGTTCTCGTGTCCCTGGGCGCACTGGTGGCACACGCCACAGCCCCACGGTCCATACACCGCGACGTTCTGGCCGATCGCGACGCTCGAGACGCCCGCGCCGAGCTCGACGACGGTGCCCACGCCCTCGTGGCCGAGGGTGAGGGGCAGGGTTCCGAGGAAGTACTGCTCCTCGGGAATGCTCATGACGAACACGTCAGAGTGACAGAGCCCGGCGGCGGTCACCTTCAACAGGACCTGACCGGGTCCGGGCACCGGTCGATCGATCTCTACGACCTCGGGAGAACCACCAAACGTGCGGTACTGGACTGCCTTCATCGGAGTCTCCCTTCGAGAGTCTCGCGGCGTCTCGGTCCGTACGCGTGTGCCTAGCGCCCGAGGCGCCCCACTACTGGGCTATCACCGCCCGGAGCTCACCACTAGGGAACTTTGTCACTTGACGTCGACGCGATCGCCTCCATGGCGTCGCCGCGAACCAGGGCCGAGCAGGTCGCGTTGGCGACGACTGCCCTCTCGTGTCGCCACGTCGCGGCGAGTGCCAGTGGTGTCGCGCGGTGTTCGCATCCACGCGGACGCGTCGCTACGTTGGATCTCGTGGGAGAAACATGACTGCCCCTCGCGGTGCGACCGGGCGCGCGAAGCGGCCCGCGTGCGGCGCGCTCGAGGTGACGCACGCGGGCCCGGGGCGAGCCTCCGCGCGCATTCGCAGAGGGTGCCCGTGAGGACTCCTCTGCTCTCGCCCGAGTCTCTCGCCGCGAGACTGGGCGAGCCCGAGCTCGTGGTGCTCGAGGTGTCGTTCTTCGAGGTCCCCCGGGCCGACTACGCCACCTCTCACATCCCGGGGGCGCGCTTTTCGTACTGGAAGGACCTGCTCTGGCACGAGACCCAGCGCGAGTTCGCCACGTCCCAGGTGCTGGCCGACCGACTGGGCCCCCTGGGCGTCGGTGACGACTCGACGCTCGTGCTGGTGGGCGATCCCCTGCAATTTGCCACCTACACCTACTGGGTCCTCACCATGGCGGGACTGGCCGAGCACGCCTACGTCCTCGATGGCGGACGTCGCACGTGGACCGCGCGCCACTTGCCCACGACCAGTGACGTGCCACCCAATGCGCCTCAGGGCCTGAGCGCGGGCCAAGCGGACCACTCGAGTCGCATCGGGCGGGATGAAGTGCGTGAGGGACTGGGTCGACCCGAGCGCGTGCTCCTCGACCTACGCTCCCTCGAGGAGTTCACGGGCCAACGGGTGGCGCCCCTTAGCGCGCCCTTCGACCACGGCGCGGAGCGCAGGGGCCACATCCCCGGCGCGCGCCACCTGCCGGTGGAACGACTCCTTCGCGACGAGGGAACTTTCGCGGGCGCTGACGAACTTCGAGGCGCCTTCGAAGACGTGGGCGCGCTCGACGCCGGCGAGGTCGTCACCACCTGTCGGCTCGGTCATCGCGCCTCCTTGGGGTGGTTCGCCCTCACTCAGCTCCTGGGACGCGAACACGTGCGCGTCTACGACGGATCGTGGACGGAGTGGGGCTCGATCGTCGGCTTTCCCATCGAGAACTGACCTCTCGCGGTCTGTCTCTAGAGGGCACCTCTCGAGTCGACAGGACCGACTCTCTAGTGGCGATCCGACGACTCGTCTACTCCACCCAGATCGGGTCGACGCCGTTGAGTCGCGCCGCGCCGCGCCGCGCCGCGCCGGCGACGATGACGCCACGTTCCACGTCTCAGCGCGTGCGGCTCACTCGTGGCCGGCTCGCGATCGCTTTCCGCCACGTACGATGGAGGCACTACAGCGGAGAGGACGATGTCACCTTCGAAGCGCCACCCACGTCAACGACCCTGCGTCGCCCCTGACGCGCCACCCGGAGATGACGCCGCCTCTGGACTGCCCGACTGCTCGACGGGTCCCGCGGGCCGACTCTCGTGGACGCTGCGCGAACTCGTCGACATCATTCGCCGACGCTAGATCGAGACCCAAGGCTGGCACCAACCTTGGGCCACTCGTGGGTGGGTTCGCGGTGACCGGCGGCGCGAGCGACCGGTAGTCAGGTGTCGCTGGACGAGACCTACGAAGGGCTCACGTCGCTGCCGAGGAGGCCCTTCTTGTTCTCCTTCTTGGCGTGCTTCTCGTTGCGCTTTTCCTTCAGCGACTTGCCAGCCTTCTTGACGTTGTGCTGGTGGGGTGATTTATCGGCCATCGTGACTCCTTGTACAGGCGTCGTCATTGTTGGCGGCGTCGAGGACAACTCCGCGAGCGTGGCCAACTGCGACACCCGCTCGTCGGGAACCTCGCACCCACCTTAACCACCGGCCTCACTGACACACCCACCCACTGCGCGGAGTTGTCCGGGCTGGCCCTCTCTAGAGCGCGAGTGATCGTTGCTACACGCACCGTCGTTCACGCCCACAGCGCGGCAACGGTGCTAGAGAGGGAGTGGACGCATCGTCGAGGAGACCCAAAAGGGGGCCACGTGGCACCATCTTCGAAGAGATCCCGCGACACCTGGCGGGGCCCAGGCGGCGCGGGTGGCGGGTGGTTCCTTGGCTTCATCGGGGCCCTCGTCTACTACCTGCACACGCACTCCGGGAGCTTCTGGCTCGTCATCGTCGCCATCGCCAAGGCGTGTGTCTGGCCGGCCTTCCTCGTCTTTAAGCTCCTCGGACTCCACTGAGCGCTCGGCGCCCGGGCATGCCCGCGCGTTAGCCCAGAGGCGCGGTCGTGGTCGTGGCGCCCGTAGTCGTCGTACCCGGGACCAGCGTGGTCGTGGTGGTCGGTGCCGTGGTGGTCGTAGGTGTCGTCGTGGTCGTCGTGGTCGTGGTCGTCGTGACCACGTACTGCGACGGACCCGTCCAGGTGAGTATCGGTCCCGAGGTGCCGTGGGCCACGCGGATTCCCCCACGCAGCTGGCGCGCCAGTCCCAGGGCGATCTGGGCGGCGCCCACGATGGCGTTGGCCCCGTGGTCGCCCAAGACGGCTGCGTAGACGCGCGTGGTCAGGGAGCCGAGTGTGAAGTCCACCGCCATCACGTCACAGCCCCCCGCCAAGTCCGTGTAGCCGGACTTGACGCCCACCACTCCCCCCTGACCCACGAAGGGCGTGTAGGAGGCGAGGACGCCGGCGACCGGCAGACGCACCGACGGCAGCTTCACGATGGTCCCGACGATGGGTTCGTTCGCCATCAGCAGCGCCGCGAGGCGAACTTGATCCTGGGCCGTCGACCGATCGCCCGCCCCGATGCCGGTGACGTCGACGTAGTGCGTCTGACGAAGGCCCATGGCCCGGGCCGTGGCGTTCATGTCCGCGACGAACTGAGCTTCGCGCAGCCCCGTCATCTCCACGAGAATCTCCGCGTAGTTGCCCGCGGAGTGCACGAGGAGTCCGTGCAACAAGACGTTCTCACAGAGCCGAAGGCCGAGCGCCACCGCGGCACTGGACTGATCGGTGGCGGCGTCGTGTCGATAGGTGGCGAGATCGTGGGCGCTCACCACGTGACACGGTCCCTGTTGGGACGCCGCCAGGGGAAGGCGGTGCAAGACAACCCAGGTTGTCATCATCTTGGTCAAGCTCGCGATGGCGACCGGGACCTGGTGTGGTGAGGCCGCGGCCAGGGAGAGCGAGGAGTCGATGACCGCGGCGCTCTCGCTCTGGGGCCACGCGAGTGGTCGCGGCGCCAGAGTCGTCGTCGTGACGGGAGCACTCGTGGTGGTGCCCGCCAGGGTCGTCGTGGTGGCGCCGGGCAGGGTCGTCGTGGTGGCGCCGGGCAGGGTCGTCGTCGAGTCTCGCGGCGACGACGCGGCGACGGGCAGGACACTCAGCGCAACGAGGAGCGACGCGACGAGTGCTCCTCCCGCGAGGTGAGACACCCTGACGCGCGAATGCACCATCGCCGCAGAGTAATCGACGCCGCCTCAACCCGGACCGTCCCCCACTTCGTGGGGGAGTCGCGCCGCGGGTGCGGTTCACGCGCGGCGCGCCGTCGATAGGGTATTTCTATGACAAATGGACGTCGTGCGATCACCGTGAGCCTGGCCCTCGCCATTGGGGCGCCCCTGATCGCGGCGTCGAGCGCGTCGGCCCTGGGCTCGCGCCCCGGCGCGGTCAATCCGCGCACCGTGCGCTACACCGTGGTGCTCGAGGACCAACTCCTGGCCAACCTGCGCTTCTTGCCCGTCAGCTTCGTCGCGAACTCCCCCAAGCCACCGACGACCACAACGACGAGCTCGACCACGACGACCACGGTGGCCACGACGACTACGGGAACGCCAACGACGACTCCTCCCGCGAGCACGACGCGCGCGACCACCCGCCCCGTCAGCCCCGTCAGCCCCGTGTCACTGCGCGCGGGTCACTACGTGTGGCGATTCGCGAACCTGCCGGGAGCTTTCAAGTCCAATTGGAGTGTCGGCACCCTCAACGTCATTCTCAAGGGCGCTCTGATGCGCTTCCAAGCCCAGCACAGCCTGCCGGTTACGGGCAACATGGACACCACGTCCTGGATCGCTCTGGTCAGCGCGGCGCTACGCCACCAGTACAGCAACGAGACCTACAACGTCGTCGTCGTCAGCCGCTCCCTGCCCCAGCGCCTGTGGCTCTACCGCAACGGCCAGCAGTCCTTCAGCTCGCCCGTCAACACGGGCATTTCTGTCGCGCCCACCGCGCCGGGCACCTACACGGTGTACCTTCGCTACGCGGTGACGACGATGTCGGGCACGCTGCCCGATGGCAAGCCCTACCACGACACTGGCATCCCCTGGACCTCGTACTTCAACGGTGGCGACGCCCTGCACGGCTTCATTCGCTCCACCTACGGCTGGCCCCAGAGTCTCGGGTGCGTCGAGATGCCCTTCCCCGAAGCCAAGGTCCTCTGGCCCTACACGCCCCTGGGCACACTCGTCACCGTCGAGTAGTAACTCACGCGACGCGACGCGACGCGCCGTAGCCGCCGACGCCACCTCCGGGTGTGGCGTCTTCACTACGATGACTCCGGCGAGTCAAGGAGACCCCGTGTCGACACTCTGTAGTCGTAGCGCCCCGTCGCGTCGTACGAGTCGAGCCCGACTCTCGTGAGCCTCGACACCGATCCCTCGCTCGACGCCCTGGGCGAGGCGGCGTGCGCGCGCGCGAGCCAACTGATCGTCACCGCGCAGACGCTGCGCACGTCGCGTGAGCGAGCCGACCGGCGTCGCTTCGCTCGACTCTTGCGCGATCACGAGGCCATCGACGTCACGATGGCTCTGACTGACGACGTCATGCGCACCGGCGCCCTCGACACGCTGCGCCGCGCGGCCCGGCGAGCTTCGGTGCGAGGCTTCGGGCCGGTCAACGCGCTCGGCCTGCGACTCCTCGCGCGGTGCTCGCGCGTGGCCCCGTCGCTCGCCCTGCGCGCGGTGCACTCGAGAGTGCGTTCCCTCTCGCGAGAACTCATTTTGGACGCCACTCCCGCAAAGCTCCAGCGCCACCTCCTGCTGCGAAAGCGTCAGGGCGTGCAACTCAACGTCAACGTCCTCGGCGAGGCCGTACTCGGTCAGCGCGAAGCTGACGAGCGACTCGCCCGGGTGCTGGAGATGACGCGACGAGACGACGTGACGTACGTGTCGGTGAAGATCTCGTCCATCGTGAGTCAACTGACGACGATTGATCACGCGGGATCGCGCGAGCGCGTGGCCGCGCAACTGCGCATCCTCTATCGCGTCGCCATGGCCGAGGGCGTCTTCGTCAATCTCGACATGGAAGAGTTCCGGGACCTGCGACTGACCATGGACGCCTTCTGCGCGGTTCTCGACGAACCCGAGTTCGCCACGCTCACCGCGGGCATCGTCCTGCAGGCCTACCTGCCCGAGTCCCACGACGCTCTCGAGACGCTGATCACCTGGTCCCGGAGCCGCTACGCCCGAGGAGCCGGCCAGATCAAGATCCGACTCGTCAAGGGCGCGAACCTCGCCATGGAGGCCGTCGAGGCCGAGCTTCACGGGTGGACGAGCGCGCCCTACGCGTCAAAGGAGAGCGTGGACGCGTCGTACACGCGACTCATCGATCTCGCTCTGCGCGCCGAACACGCCCACTGCCTGCGCGTGGGTGTGGCCAGCCACAATCTCTTCGACGTGGCGTGGGCGATTGAAGTCGCCACCTCACGCGGCGTGCTGGCCCAGCTCGACATTGAGATGCTCGAGGGCATGGCCAACGGCGAAGCGCTCGCCCTCGCCGCGACGGGTCGCCACGTGCTGCTCTACGCGCCGGTGACCCGGCGTGACGACTTCGCCTCGGCCGTCGCCTACCTCGTGCGACGCCTCGACGAGAACACGTCCCCGGAGAACTATCTGCGGGCGGCCTTCTACGTCGCGAGCGAGCCCGGCGTCTACGACGAGCAGCGACGACGCTTCCTTGACTCACTGTCCGCGCGTCACCACGTCGTCACGAGTTCGCGGCGCCACCAGGCGACCTCACCCTCGAACGATCACTTTCGCAACGCCGCCGACGGCGATCCCACTGACGTGACCTACGCCGAGGCCGTCCACCACGCTCTCGCGGCTGTGCGCACGGTGGCGATGCGCGACATTCCCCTCGTCATTGATGGCGTCGACATCAAGAGTGATGACTACGAGGAGGGTCGCGATCCCAGCGACGGAGGGACCGTGTGGTACCGCTACGCGGTGGCGAGCATCGAGCAGATCGATAACGCTCTGGCGAGCGCGCGCGCGGCGGCCCCGCGATGGGCGGGCGTCGCCCACGACGAGCGCCGGGCCATTCTCCTGCGCGCGGCCGACGTCATGGCGAGCGAGCGGGCGAGCACGATCGCGGTGATGGCGCGCGACGCGGGCAAGACCGTCGCCGAGGCCGACCCCGAAGTCAGCGAGGGCATTGACTTCGCGCGCTACTACGCCTCCCAGACGAGCGACCTCGCGGACTCCTCAGCCCTCGGCGTCGTGGTGGTGGTGCCCCCGTGGAACTTCCCCTACGCCATTCCCAGTGGCGGCGTCTGCGCCGCGCTCGCGGCCGGCAACGCGGTCGTACTTAAGCCCGCGCCCGAAGCCGTGGCCACCGCCTATGAACTCGTGGGTCAACTCTGGGCCGGGGGCGTACCGCGCGACGTGCTGCAGTTCGTGCCCACTCGCGACGACGACACCGGTCGCCACCTCGTGACCCACGACGACGTCGACGCCGTCATCCTGACCGGTTCCTTTGACACCGCACGACTCTTCACGTCGTGGAAGCCAGAGATCAACTTGCTCGCCGAGACGAGTGGCAAGAACGCCATCCTCGTCTCCGCCTCGGCCGACATC
>JAJXXB010000013.1 GCA_021781315.1 Actinomycetes bacterium
GTCGTCGCATCTCGCTCTCGATCAAGCAGGCCGCCGAGGGCGGCGAGGTCTCCGAAGAGTACCGCGAGGCCTTCGGCAGCCACGCCTACGACACCGAGGGCAACTACATCGGTGGCCTCGAGTACGGCGAGTTCACCCCCGAGACCGAGGCGCAGGCCGCCTGGGCCGAGTACGCGACGGAGGTGGCGCCCAAGGCGGAGAACGCTGAGGAAGCCGCCGACGAGGGCACCGAGACCGCCGACGCGTAGTCGCGGCCCCGCGCCGCGGGCGCCGGGTTCGGCCGAGTCGTCGCCAGAGTGGACGACGCTACGCGCGCGACGCGCGGCGAGCGTCCCACCAGTCGAGCACGCGCGCGCCGTAGAGGGTTAACCACTTCGAGGGCTCACCCGGCGCCACGTCGAGCGCGAACCACTCGCGTCCGGCGTGGTGGGCACCTTGAATCCAGTAGCCGTCCTTGTGACGCGCCGATCGCACGAGCTCGACCGCGTCGCCCAAACGCTCGTCGGGTGGTGTCTCGTCGTGCAGGCTCGCCGCGCGGAAGTAGTCAAGCGCCCGTAAGGCGCTGTAGAACCAGCGAAACGGGTAGGCGAACTCGCTGACCCACGGTCCGACGACGTCACCCGTCGAGCGACAGTGAAGGAGGCGCCGCTCGAGCAGGTAGCGCTCGCCGGCGTGACGCAGCGAGCGCCGCGCACTCTCGGGACTGGCGGTCTCGTAGTAGAGCAGGCCCAAGAGCACGTTGAGCGTCGAATGGAACGAGGAGCGCACCGAGCCATTCACCCACTCGCAGTTCCAGCCACCGTCGTCGAGCTGGTGCTCGGCGAACCAGGTGACGAGCTCGCTCACGTCGGCGCCGAGCCAGGCCCCGTTGGCCAGGGTGTAGGCGTTGATGCAGCAGTCGACCTCGCCCTCCCAGTAGGGCCCGTCGTTGTACTCCCAGCGGCTGTGGCGCGCGAGTCGCTCGGCGGTGTCGGCCAGCGCGTCGGCGTCGAGGCCCCAGTCGCGCAGGGTGTTGAGCGACCAGGTCGTCGCCGTCCAGGGCTGGCCGTCGGCCTCGGCCTCAGGCCCGTCGAACTCGAAGTCGGCCGGAAAGAAGGCACCCCCGGCCCACTGGCCGTCGGCGTCCTGGAGGGCGAGCAGGCGCGCGCCGAAGCCCTCGGTCGCCACGCGCGAGCGCGTCGCCTCCCAGACGGTCTTTGGCGCGCCGGCGAGGTCGCGCTCGACCTGCCAGCGCAGGGCCGGATCGCTGTCGAGGAGCCAGTCAAGGAGGGCCGCGGTAGTCGCCATCATCGGCGACGATAGCGCTGCGGCGTCACCCGCTCTGGGCACCCCGATAGCCGCGCTTGATCAAGAAGTGCTCGAGCTGGCGCACGAAGGTCACGCCGCTGGCTTGTATCGGGCTGAGGCCGCTGTGCAAGCGCCCGGCGCGCGCCTGGGCGAGCGCGACGGCATTGACGTTGGCGACGTGGCCCAGCAGGTACTCGTCCGCCGCCCAGGCCGCAAAGAGGCCCACGCTGTCCGCGTAGTGTGTCGAGCGTTGGGACTCAAAGGCGCTCCACCAGCGTTTGGCGTCATTGGTGATGAGAGTCGGGTATGAGCGCGTCACGTCGACGAAGTGGTTGTCGGTGAAGGCCAGAATCTTGATCGGTAGTCCCGAGGCCGCGTAGTCGGTGAAGGCGTAGGCGAACGCATCGTCAGCGCTCAGAAACACCGGCGTGCTGGCGCCGGGCAGCGTGGTGACGCGCGCTCCGGGATCGCCGAAGTCGTACTCGCTCTTTACGTAGGTTGACCCGTTCGGTGCGTAGACCTGGTCGATGAAGCAGCAGTGAGCACCACCGCTGTAGAGCGAGAGAACGACGTCGGGTCCGTTGGTATTGAGAGACACGATTTGCAGCGTGGCTTCTCCCGCGGCGATGCTCGGCCAACATTCGTTCGCGCACAGCGAGGAGGTGACCGTGTGGTGATAAATGACCTGACCAGAGCGGCGAATCGTAAGGAGGGGGTGGATCGCGATCGGAAAGGTTCCCCCGTAGGTGAAGGTGGCGCTGGTCGTTCCGCTACTGGCTGACGTTGTGGCCGCGGTGGTGGCGAGCGCCGGCGCAAGGCACGTGAGTGCGAACGCGAGGGCGAGCGCGCGGCGCGCGCGGGAGAGGGAAGCACTCATGACGTCCAGTCAACACGTTCGCCACAACGCCTCGTGTGCACGCGGCAGTCTCTCTCGTTCATCGTCCCTCCACCTCGCCCCGGACACCTCCGCGGGTCCTGGCGTTCGTCACTGTCCGAGGTGGGGGACTTCTTTCACGAGGCCGGGTCGGATGAGGTAACGAGAGGGAAGTGGCAGGCCACCCGGTGACCCGGCGATACGTCGCTCATGACCGGCACTTCGTTGACGCACTTCTCCTGAGCGAAGGGGCAGCGGGTTCGGAATCGACATCCACTCGGCGGGAAGAGTGGTGAGGGTGGCTCACCTTCGAGTACGTCGCGGCGCATGGGGGCGTCGGGGTCGGCCTCGAGGGCTGCGCCGAGCAGAAAGCGCGTGTACGGGTGCGCGGGGGCGTCGTAGAGCACGTCGGCCGGACCGATCTCGCAGATGATGCCGAGGTACATCACGGCCACCCGGTCGCTCACGTTCTTCACCACGGCCAGGTCGTGGGCGATGAAGAGCAGGGTCAGTCCGTACTCGGTCTTGAGGTCCTCGAGGAGGTTGAGTATCTGGGCCTGGACCGAGACGTCGAGGGCCGAGACCATCTCGTCACAGATGAGCATCTTGGGCCGCATCGCCAGCGAACGGGCGATGGAGATGCGCTGACACTGCCCACCGGAGAACTGGCGCGCGTAGCGGTTGCCGTAGACCACGGGATCGATGCCCACCTTGGTGAGCAGGTCGCTCACCAGAGCATCGCGCTCGGCGCCGGTGGCGCTGCCCCAGCAGTCCAGGGGCTCGGCCACGATGTCCTTGATGCGCCGGCGAGGATTCAGCGAGCTGATGGGGTCCTGGAAGATCATCTGCATGCGCGTGCGCAGCCGACGCAGGGCGCGTCCGCGCGCGCCCGTGATCTCGGCGCCGTCGAGGGTGACCGATCCCGAGGTCGGCTCGACGATCTTCATGATGGCCTTGCCGGTGGTGGACTTGCCGCATCCCGACTCGCCCACCAGTCCCAGGGTCTCGCCCTCGTAGACGTCGAAGCTGACGCCCGCGACCGCGCTCACGCGATGGGCGCCCTTGCCGAAGGTGACCGTGAGGTCGCGCACCGAGAGCAGGGCGTCGGTCATCGGTTCTCCTTGGTGAGGGGGTTCCAGCAGGCGTAGGTGTGACCCGTCGAATCAGGGGCGCTCAGCGGAGGCCGCTCGAGGTGGCAACGCTCGGTCGCGAAGGAGCAGCGCGGTGCGAAGGCGCAGCCCTCACCGAGAGTGAGCAGGTTCGGCGGCCGCCCGGGAATCGCCGCGAGGCGCGTGTGCGAGGGATTGGCGACCCGCGGCGAGCTCTCGAGCAGGGCGCGGGTGTAGGGCATGCGGTGGCGAGCGAAGACGTCGCGCGTCGCGCCGAACTCGACGATGCGTCCGGCGTACATGACGGCCAGGTGCGAGGTCCGCGTGGCCACCACCCCCAGGTCGTGGGTGATCAGCACCACCGACATGTGCAGGCGGTCCTTCAAATCGTCGAGCAGGTTGAGGATCTGGGCCTGGATGGTGACGTCGAGTCCCGTCGTCGGCTCGTCGGCGAGGAGGAGTTTGGGCGTGCAGGCGAGTGCCGCGGCGATCACGACGCGCTGGCGCATGCCGCCCGAGAGTTGACCGGGGTACGCGTCGTAGCGCTGCGTCGGCGAGGGGATGCCCACCATCTCGAGCAGTTCAATGGCTCGGGCCTTGGCCGCGGGCCGCGACACCCCCAGGCGCACCCGCAGCGTCTCGTCGATCTGCTTGCCGACGCGCATCACGGGGTTCAGCGCGGTCATCGGGTCCTGGAAGATCATGGCGACCTCGGTGCTCCAGAGGCGGCGCAGTTCGGCCTCGCTGGCGCCCACCGTCTCGGTGCCGTTGAGGCGCACCGAGCCGGAGGTCGTGACCCGGGCGCGCGGCTGGAGCCCCATGATCGAGCGCGCGAGCACCGTCTTGCCCGAGCCCGACTCGCCGACGATGCCCAGTGTCTCGTTGGGACCCACCGAGAACGACACGCCGCCCACCGCGGGCAGGGGACCGCCGGCGGTCTCGAACGTGACGGTGAGATCGCGGACTTCGAGCAGGGGAGCGTCACTCACAGCTTGACCTCTGTTACGTCGAAGTGGCTGCGCAGACGGTCGCCGATGAAGTTCAGGCAGAGCAGGAAGAGGCACAGCGCCAACGAGGGGAAGAGCACGAGCCAGGGGTTCTGGCTCATCACGGTGCGACTCTCGTTGATCATGTTGCCCCACGAGGGAGTGGGCGGATTCACCGAGAGGCCGAGGAAGGCGAGCGCGCCCTCGAGCGTCACGACGGTGGCGATTCCGATCAGGAGGAACGAGACACCGATCGGCGCGATGTTGGGCAACAGCTCCTTGATCAGGATGCGCCGGTCGGTCGCGCCTTGGACCTTGGCCGCGATGACGTAGTCCTTGGTGGCGATGGCCATGGTGGCGGTGCGGATGACGCGATAGACGAGCGGCACCGAGGCGAGTCCGATCACCAGGATGATCTTGAGTAGCGATCGCGGCGTCCAAAAGGACAGAACGGCGATGACCGCCACGATCGCGGGGAAGGCGAGGAGGACGTACATCACGGTGGTGACAATGGTGTCGAAACGACCGCGCCGGTAGGCAGCGAGCATGCCCAGCGGGGCGCCCACGCCAAAGCCGATAAGCATCGCGCCCACACCCACGGCGATCGAGACGCGAGAACCGAAGACGATGCGCGAGAAGATGTCCCGACCGAGGTCGTCGGTGCCGAGCAGGTGGTGCAGGGACGGCCCCGCGTTGACCACGTTGTAGTTCTGATACAGCGGGTCAACCAGGGGCAACACGTTGGCGAAGATGGCCGCGAGCACGTTGAGGCTCAGCCAGCCCACGCAGATCCAGAACAGCCAGCCCAGCGGCGTCCTGGCTTCGGGGCGCTCGAGGACGCCGAGGTCGTCGATCATCTCACTCACGGCTGATCCTCGGATCGACGATATTGATCACGAAGTCGAAGAAGAAGTTGATCACGACAACCCCGACCGAAACGACCAGCACGATGCCCTGGACGAGCAGGTAGTCGCTCGCGTTGATCGCCGCAATCAGGGTGTAGCCCAACCCTGGAATCGCGAGGAGGTACTCGACGACAAAGCCACTGGCCAGCAGGCCGCCGATGTTGACGCCGGCGGTGCCGAGCAGGGCGACGGACGAGGGGCGAAAGGCGTGGCGCCACATGATCCGACGCCGGCTGATTCCCTTAGAGCGCGCGACGGTGATGAATTCCTCCTGCAAAGTGGCGATGAGGTCGCTGCGCAGCACGCGGTAGTAGACCACGAAGCTTCCAATCGCCAAGGTGAAGGCGGGTAGCGCCAGGCTCTCGAGGTTCACGATCCAGTCCGTGCCCAGCGAGACGTACGACGAAGGTCCGGTGTTGGAGATGCCCAACTTGATCGAGATGACGAGCACCAATAGGACAATGATGATGAACGGGGGGATCGAGAGCAGGGTGAAGCTGCCCGCGCCGAGGATCCGGTCGACCACTCCGTCGGGCTTGCGCGCCGAGCGCATGGCGAGCGGAATCGCCGCCGCGAAGGCCAGGATCTGGCTCAGCACGATGAGCTCGAGGTCGATGGGCAAGGCCGCGCGGATCGTCGAGGCCACCGACGTCTGGGAGATGAAGGAGATTCCGAAGTTACCGTGGAGTATGTTGCGCAGCCAGATGAAGTACTGGACCACCATCGGCCGGTCGAGACCCAACTGCTTGTAGAGCAGGGCCCGGTTGGCGGGGGTGTCACCGGTGCCCAGGATGACCGCGGCGGGATCGCCGGGCAACAGATGGATGAGGTAGAAGCTGCCGATCGAGATGACGACCACGATGCCCAGGAGCATCACTAGGCGCCGCACCACGTATCTGAGCACTGTTCCCCCCGGAGACTTCTAAAGGAGATTAGCCAACGCCACTCGCCACCTGGTGACGCCGGGGCGGCGTGTCACAGGGGATCGCTACCGTGGTTGGGTGAGACGGATCGCTCTGGCGGGGGGAATCGGCGCGGGAAAGAGCACGGCCCAGCACATTCTCGAGCAGCGCGGCTTCCCCGTGATCGACGCCGACGACGTCGCGCGCGCGGTGGTGGCTCCGGGGACGCCAGCCCACCGGGCGCTGCGCGACGCGTTCGGCGACGCCATCCTGTCCCCGGACGGAACGCTCGATCGGGCCTTTCTGGCCGAGATCGTCTTCCACGACGCCGCGGCCCTGGCGCGGCTCAACGCGATCACGCATCCCCGGGTGGGCGAGGAGGTCCTGGCGCGCTTGGCCACGGCCGAACGTGACGGCGCACCGGTCGCCTTCGTCGCGCTGCCTCTCTTTCGGCCCGAGCACCGTGCGATCTTTGGGCTCGACAGCGCCTGGGCGATCGAGGTGACCCCCGACGTGGCGCTCATCCGGCTCGTAGAGTCGCGCCACCTCTCGCGCGAGGATGCCACGGCCCGCCTGGCCGCCCAGATGTCGAACGACGAGCGCCGCGCGATCGTCGACCACGTCCTCGTCAACGACGGGTCGGTCGATGACCTGGCTGCTCGCCTCGACGAGCTACTGATAGCCGAGGGGCTCGTCCGTGGATAGCTTCAAGGTCGAGTCGCCGTTCCAGCCGGCGGGCGACCAGCCCCAGGCCATCGAGGCCCTGGCGGCGGGCGTCGCCGACGGGCTGCGCTATCAAACCCTCGAGGGCATCACGGGCAGCGGCAAGACGGCCACGATCGCCTGGTTGATCGAGCGCGCCCAGCGACCGACCCTGATCCTGGAGCCCAACAAGTCCCTGGCGGCCCAGCTGGCGTCGGAGCTGAAGGAGATGCTGCCCCACAATCGGGTCGAGTTCTTCGTCTCCTACTACGACTACTACCAACCCGAGGCCTACATCCCGCGCACCGACACGTTCATCGAGAAGGACTCGTCGGTGAACGAGGAGATCGACCGCCTGCGCCACGCCGCGACGTCGTCGCTGCTCACGCGGCGCGACACCGTCGTCGTCGCGTCGGTCTCGTGCATCTACGGCCTCGGATCTCCCCTCGAGTACCGCGAGCGCATGCTGGTGCTCCGCGTGGGCGAGGCGCACGACCAACGTGCCCTGTTGCGCCGTCTGGTCGAGATGCAGTACAGCCGCAACGACCTGGTGCTCGAGCGCGGGACCTTTCGCATGCGCGGTGACACCCTCGAGATCCAGCCCGCCTACTCCCAAGAGGCGCTGCGCGTCTCATTCTTCGGCGACGAGGTGGAGGCGATCACGTTCTTCAATCCCGTCACGCAGGAGCGACGCGGCAAAGTCGACGAGATCACCATCTTCGCCGCCTCGCACTACGCCACCGGTGCCGCGACGCTGCAGCGGGCCTGTCGCGGCATCGAAGAGGAGCTCGGTGAGCAGTTGCGCATCTTCGAGTCCGAGGGCAAGCTCCTCGAGGCCCAGCGCCTGCGCAGTCGCACCGAACACGATCTCGAGATGCTCGAGCAGACGGGGGTGTGCGCCGGCATCGAGAACTACTCGGCCCACCTCGACGGGCGAAAGCGCGGCGAGCGCCCCTACACCCTGCTCGACTACTTCCCGGCCGACATGCTGGTCGTCATCGACGAGTCTCACGTCGCCGTGCCCCAGGTGCGCGGCCAGTACGCCGGGGACCGATCGCGCAAGGAGACCCTGGTCGAGCACGGGTTCCGCCTGCCGAGCGCGATGGACAACCGCCCGCTCAACTTCGAGGAGTTCATGGACCTCGTGCCCCAGATGATCTTCGTCTCGGCGACGCCGGGTCCCTACGAGATCGAGCACTCCGACCAGGTCGTCGAGCAAGTGATTCGCCCGACGGGCCTGCTCGATCCCGTGGTCAGTGTCGTGCCGACCGAACACCAGATCGACGACCTGCGAACGCGACTCGATGCGGTGATCGCGCGCGGCGAGCGCGCCCTGGTCACGACGCTGACCAAGCGCATGGCCGAGGACCTGACCAACTTCCTGGTGCGCGCGGGCTATCGGGTGCAGTACCTGCACAGCGACATCGACACGATCCAGCGTATTGAGATCCTGCGCAGCCTGCGCCTCGGCGAGTTCGACGTCTTGGTCGGCATCAACCTCCTGCGCGAGGGGCTCGACCTACCCGAAGTGTCCCTGGTCGCGATTCTCGACGCTGACAAGGAGGGCTTCCTGCGCTCGCGCTCGGCTCTCATCCAGACGATCGGGCGCGCCGCGCGCAACGCCAACGGCGAGGCCGTCCTGTACGCCGATTCGGTGACCGACTCCATGCGCGCGGCCATCTCGGTGACCGAGCGGCGCCGGATCCTCCAGATCGCCTACAACACCGAGCACGGAATCGAGCCGATCACGATCTCCAAGTCCGTCGCCGACATCCTGGGGCGCCTGCGCAGCGAGAGCGCCCCCGAGGCGCCGCGCCACGGCGCCCTGACCTCGCTCGAGGCGGCGCCGCCCGACGATCTCTCCCTCGAGATCGCCCGGGTCGAGGAGGCGATGCTCGAGGCGGCGCGCGAACTGCGCTTCGAAGAGGCCGCGGCACTGCGCGACGTCCTGCACACGCTCCAACGTCAGGGGCTCTCACCCCTGCTCGAGGAGTTGATGAGCGATGTCTGACCGGTAGATTCACGCCATGGCCGCCACGATCCGGGTGCAGGGTGCACGCGTCCACAACCTAAAGAACCTCTCGGTCGAGTTGCCGCGCGACAAACTGGTGGTCTTCACGGGTCTCTCGGGCTCGGGCAAGTCCTCGCTCGCCTTCGACACGATCTACGCCGAGGGCCAGCGCCGCTACGTCGAGAGCCTCTCGGCCTACGCCCGTCAATTCCTGGGCCAGATGGACAAGCCCGACGTCGATTTCATCGAGGGCCTGTCGCCGGCGATCTCGATCGACCAGAAGACGGCGTCACGCAACCCGCGCTCGACGGTGGGAACGATCACCGAGATCCACGACTACCTGCGCCTGCTCTACGCGCGCATCGGCGTGCCGCACTGCCCGTCGTGCGGGCGGGTGGTGGCGCGCCAGACGCCCCAGCAGATCGTCGACCAGGTCCTCGCCGGCGAGCCCGGTAGCAAGTTCTTGGTGCTCGCCACCGTGGTCGACGGGCGAAAAGGGGAGTACTCGACTCTGCTCAACGAGCTCGCGGGCCAGGGGTACTCGCGCGTGCGCGTCGACGGTCAGATCGTCGAGCTCGAGAACCGCGACGAGGTCACCCTGGCGCGCTACGAGCAGCACACCATCGACGTGGTCCTCGACCGGCTGACGGTGCGCGCGACCAACCGCCAGCGCCTCACCGAGTCGGTCGAGGCCGCGCTGCGCCTGACCAAGGGGACGGTGTCGTTCTACTTCACCGACGCCGACGAGCTCGTGCAGTTCTCCGAGAAGCTCGCGTGCGTGCACTGCGGGATCAGCTTCACCGAGCTCGCCCCGCGCGACTTCTCGTTCAACTCGCCCTACGGCGCGTGCCCGGTCTGCACGGGGCTGGGCACGCGCTTCGAGGTCGATCCCGAGTTGGTGGTCCCCGACGAGTCGCTCTCGCTGGCCGAGGGCGCGCTCGCCCCGTGGGCCGGGGCGCGCTTCAAGTACTTCGAGCGTCTGGTCGAGGGCATCGCGAACCTCGGCGGCTTCAGCGTGGACACCCCGTGGAAGAAGCTCAGGGCCAAGGACCGCAAGCTCGTCCTCTACGGCGTCGACAACAAGTCGGTGCCGGT
>JAJXXB010000270.1 GCA_021781315.1 Actinomycetes bacterium
AGGTGGTGAACGGCGCCGTCGCGCCCGACGAGGACCTCGGTCAAGAATCGCGGGTCGACGAGCCCGTGCTCGACGACCCCGGGTGTCGACGACAGTCGCGCGGCGAGTGCGGCCGGATCGTCGAACTCGCCTCGGTAGTCGACGAGCACGCCCCCGTCGGGACTCGCCGGCGCCACGCGTCGCGTCGCCGGGGCCAGGCGGCGCAAGGTCGCCGACGCGCCGAAGGCGAGGATCTCCACGGGCACCGGCGGGCGCAGGGAGTCCACCAGCTTCGTGGAGTCCACGATCACCACGAAGCGCTCGGCCGAGGCCGCGATCACCTTCTCACGCGTGTGCGCGCCGCCGCCGCCCTTGACCAGCCAGAGGTCGGGGGCCACCTGATCGGCCCCGTCGATCGCGAGGTCGAGCGCGTCGAGATCGTCGAAGGCCGCAACGGCGAGGCCCACCGCACGCGCGGCCGACTCGGTCGCCGGCGAGGAGGCGACGTACGTCGCGCGCGGGCGACGCCGGCCGAGGGCGGCCAGAAGATGCGCGACGGTCGTGCCGGTGCCAAGGCCCACGCGCATGCCGTCGCGCACCAGCGCGGCGGCCGCCTCGGCGGCGAGGCGCTTTTCGGCGAGCGAATTCACAGTGCCGCCTCGTCGGCCATGATCAGCGCTCGCGGTGCCACGACCCGCCCGGCGGGGATCGTGGTGTCGGCTCGGCGCAGGCGGGCGAGCGCGTCGCGCTTCTCGCGTCCCGTCACCAGCCAGAGGACCTCGTCGGCGCGTGCGAGGGCCGGGTAGGTCAGGGTCATGCGCGCGTGCCCCTGGTACGGGCGGGTGATCGCGACCAGTTCGTCGTCGACCTCGAGCACGGGATCACCCGGCACGAGAGAGGCCGTGTGGCCGTCGGCCCCGAGCCCCAGGTGGACGAGGTCGAAACGCGAGGGCAGCGCCTCGCCGTAGCGACGCGCGGCCTCGGAGAGGTCGGCGTCGGTCACGCCCATGGGAACGATCCGTGGCCCGCACGCGGCGAAGGCCGCGGTGAGCGATCGAAGGTTGCGCGCGGGGTCGTCGTCGGCGGCGATGCGCTCGTCGACCTGGTAGATGGTCATCGACGCCCAGGGAAGGTCGCACTCGGCCAGTTCGGCGAACATGAGATCCGGCGTGCGACCGCCGCTAAGAGCGACGTGGAAGGAGCCCCGTTCCTCGACCGAGCGTCGGGCGATCTCCTCGATGTACTGCGCCGCCGCGACCGCGAGCTCGCCGGGTACGGCGAACGAACGAAGCGGGAGGGCCGTCTCAGCCACGCTTCTCCGCGTGACCACCGAAACCGGCGCGCATCGCCGAGAGGACCTTGCCCGCGAAGTCGGCGTGTCCGCGCGACGCGAAGCGCTGGAAGAGGGCGGCGCTGATGACCGGAGCGGGCACCGACTCGTCGATCGCGGCCCCGACCGTCCAGCGACCCTCGCCCGAGTCCGAGACCCGCCCGTCGAACTCGTCGAGCTCGGGCGAGCGCGACAGCGCGTCGGCGGTCAAGTCCATCAGCCACGAGGAGATGACCGAGCCGTGTCGCCAGACCTCGGCCACGTCGGCGAGGTCGATCTCGTAGGAGTAGTACTCGGGGTGGGCGAGCGGCGTCGTCTCGGCGTCGACGGTCGACTCGCGCAGTCCGGCGTTGGCGTTCTTGATGATGTTGAGGCCCTCGGCGATCGCGGCCATCATCCCGTACTCGACGCCGTTGTGGACCATCTTGACGAAGTGCCCGGCGCCGTGGGGGCCGCAGTGCAGGTACCCCCGGTCGGCGGTGCCGCGCGAGTTCTCTCGCCCCGGGGTCGGGCTGACGCCGTCAGCCCCGGGCGCGATGGAGCGAAAGATCGGATCGAGTCGCGCGACCACGTCGTCCTCGCCGCCGATCATCAGGCTGAAGCCGCGCTCGAGGCCCCAGACGCCGCCACTCGTGCCGCAGTCGACGTAGTGGATCCCCTGGGGCGCGAGCTCTCCCGCGCGCTCGATGTCGTCGTGGTAGTGGGAGTTGCCCCCGTCGATCACGACGTCGCCGGGCGCGAGGTGCGCGACCAACTCCTCGATCGCCCCCTGGGTCAGGGCCGCGGGCAGCATCAACCAGATCGCGCGCGGCGCCACCAACTTCGCGGCGAGGTCCGCGAGCGACGTCGCTCCTTCGACGCGCTCGCCGAGCAGAGAGTTCACCGCCTCGGCGTTCACGTCGTAGACCACGCAGGAGTGCCCGTCGCGGGTCACGCGACGCACGAGGTTCGCGCCCATGCGCCCGAGTCCCACCATCCCCAACTGCATCGGCGTGCTGGTCGTCATGATTCTCCTCGCGTGAGACGGCGGTAGCGCTCGATCAGCGCGTTGGTCGATGAGTCGTGGGCGGGCTCGGCGTCGGCAGCGAGCTCGGGGATGATGCGCGTCGCCAGTGCCTTGCCCAGCTCCACGCCCCACTGGTCGAAGGAGTCGATGTCCCAGATCACGCCCTGGGTGAAGACCGAGTGCTCGTAGAGCGCGATCAGGCTGCCCAGGCGCCGCGGGGTGAGGACGTCGGAGAGGATCACGGTGCTCGGCCGGTTGCCCTCCATGACCCGGTGGGCGACCTCGTGCTCGGCGACGCCCTCGGCGCGCAGCTCAGCGGCCGTCGTGCCGAAGGCCAGGGCCTCGGCCTGGGCGAAGACGTTGGCGGTGAGGATCGCGTGATGATCGCCGAGGGGATTCAGGCTGCGCGCGAAGGCGATCAGGTCGACGGGCACGATCGTCGTGCCCTGGTGCAGGAGTTGGTAGAAGCTGTGCTGGCCGTTGGTGCCCGGCTCGCCCCAATAGATCGGGCCCGTCGGATGCGCAACCGACGCGCCGGCGAGCGTCACGTGCTTGCCGTTGGACTCCATGGTCAACTGCTGGAGGTACGCGGGGAGGCGCTTGAGGTACTGGTCGTAGGGCATCACCCCCACCGTGGGGAATTCGAGGAAGTCGCGGTTCCACACGGCGAGAAGTCCCATCACGACCGGCAGGTTCTGCGCAAAGGGCGCCGTGCGAAAGTGCTCGTCCATCTCGTGAAAGCCCGCGAGCAGGTCGGTGAAGGACTCGGGGCCGATCGCGATCATCGTGGAGAGGCCGATCGCCGAGGTCATCGAGTAGCGCCCGCCGACCCAGTCCCAGAAACCGAACATGTTCGACGGGTCGATGCCGAACTCGCTGACGCGCTCGGCGTTGGTCGACACCGCCACGAAGTGGCGGGCGACGGCCTCGTCCGCGCCGAGTTGCTCGACGAGCCAGGCGCGCGCCGAGCGGGCGTTGGTGAGAGTCTCCAGGGTGCCGAAGGTCTTGGACGAGACGATAAAGAGGGTCTCGGCCGCGTCGAGGTCGCGCACCGCTTCGACGAAGTCGGTGCTGTCGACGTTGGAGACGAATCGGAACGTGAGATCGCGCCGGCTGTAGAAGCGCAGGGCCTCGTAGGCCATCACCGGCCCGAGGTCCGAACCGCCGATGCCGATGTTGACGACGTTCACGATGGGCTTGCCCGTGAATCCCGTCCACTCGCCCGAGCGCACTCGGGTCGCGAAGCGCGCCATGCGATCGAGAACCGTGTGCACGTCGGCGACGACGTCGACGCCGTCGACCACCAGGGACTCACCACGCGGCATGCGCAGGGCCACGTGCAACGCCGCGCGATCCTCGGAGACGTTCACGTGCTCCCCGCGAAACATCTGGTCGCGCCGCTCGGCAAGGTGCGACTCGTTCGCGAGTTCGAAGAGTAGGTGCAGCGTCGTCGCGGTCACCCGGTTCTTCGAGTAGTCGAGATAGAGGCCGGCCGCCTCGGCGGCCATGCGCTGTCCACGAGTGGGGTCAGCCGCGAAGAGTTCGCGCAGGTGCAGGGGGGCGACCTCGTCACGATGCTTCTTGAGGGCCCGCCACGTGGCACTTTCTCGCGGTAACGCTTCCGTCATCGAGACCCCTTCGTCCGCCCACCCTTCGCAGCCAACCAGCGAGACCGCACCGAGCACGATCACCTACGCGCCGACGGCGCACCATCTCTCGCGTCGTCGCCCCGCCGTCCGTCGCCCGCGTGGCCAACGCGATCGACGCGTCGCCATCCGCGTACGAGTCAGATTACGCAATCACGTGGTGGGCGATCATCGTTACCCTCGTCAGCATACGGGCGACGCGAGACGCGAAGGCAGGCACCGAATTATCAGGTTTGTCAGGGCGGACACCAGGCTGCCGTCAACGCGCACTCGGCGCTGCGCCCGGTTCCACGCGCACGTGGCGCTTCGTCGGGGCTCTCGCCGGCGAATCATGCGCGAGAGCCCCGACGGCCCCTCACGTCGTTCGCGCGACTACGACGTGTGCAGTCTGATGATCGGACAGATCAGGACACTGTTCGTCCATATCTGGTACCGATCGGAACCCGTCGGGTTGATGACGGCGAAGTCGCCCGCGGCCTCCGCTGCGGCGAGCTGGTCGTCATTGGTCACCGGCGTGAAACTCGGACTCATCACGTAAGCACGCGTGTAGGACATGATCACGATGCGCCACGGCGCGGCGTAGTTCCCAAAGGCGGTACCTGCCGTTCCCAGGCCCGGCGCGCCGGTCAACAGGTGGTCGTGGTAGGCGACCGGCTCTTCGAGGCACGGGTTGCACTGCGGCTGATACCCCGAGGGCAGGGTGACGGGGCCGGGGCCCGCGACCGGATAACCCAGGATGTACATCGGCGGCGCATCGAGGACGCCGGGACTCGCGTTGGTCACGAGCGTGGCCCCCACCATTACGTACGTCTGGCCGTCGGCGTACGCCTGTTCGCTGCCGGTCGCCGCCTGCGCGCTGAGCGGAGCGAGCGCCATCGCCCCCACCACCGCCGCCGCCACGAGTACTCGTTTCATTGCGCCCCCCGTTCCGGGGTGATCGGTCGGGCATCGCCCACTTCCACCCCTATTTTGAATATGGTGGCACCATAGCCAAAACGACCACCCCCGTCAAGCCCGAGAAGCGGGTCTATCGCTCACTTCGTCGTCGCGAGAGCGCCGAACACACTCGCGCGTCGATCCTGCGCGCGGCGCAGGCCATCTTCGAATCGCGCGGCTGGGCGGGAACGACGATGCGACTGGTGAGCGACGCGGCCGGCGTCTCGTTGCAGAGCGTGGAGGCGATCTTCGGCACGAAGTCCGCGTTGCTGCAAGCGACCGTCGACTTCGCGATCCGAGGCGACGCCGGAGCGACCCCGGTCGTCCAACGCGAGGCCGTCGCCCGCATGGAGGCCGCGGCAACGGCGGTCGAGATGCTCGACCTGCACGCGGCGCACTTGCGCGCCGTCAACTCCCGCTCGGCCCGAGTGGCGTGGGCCGTCGAACAGGCGGCGAGCCACGACGCGAGCGTTGGAGAGCTCTGGCGACAGATGAACGACAACCGCGCCTTCGGGGTGCGCTGGGCTGCCACCACCCTCCTGGCCAAGCCTGACCATCGCCGAAGACTCGCGCGTGGCGACGTCGAGTCCGCTTTCTGGGTGGCGCTCGATTGGGGCACGTATCGCACCCTCACGGGACCGGCGCGTCTCTCCGACGATCAGTACGAGGCGTGGCTGCGCTGGTACTACCGTTCGACGCTCGCAGAAGACGGCCCATCAGCGCCGCGCACTCGCGGCGCCGCGACAGGTCGATAGCCACCGGACGAAAGCGTCCGGGGGACATTGGACCGCATCGACCTGTGCGCATCGCCGGGCGATATGCCACAGCCTGGGTTGTGGTCGAACGCGGGATCAGAGCTGCCGTGCGCGCACGGACGGGCTATTGGACTGCGATGAGCGACGCCGCGAGTCCAGACGAGAACGTCGTCGTCGTCGACACGCGGGACTCGACGCTGGACCATGCGCTCGAGTTCATCGGTGGGTTCGTCTAACCCGCCACGGTGGGCCTCGCGGCGCACGCTCGCGATGGACCTAGGTGTCGTGCCGCGACACCAGGGCGACGTGCCCCGGCGGGAGGTCTCTCTTCGCCACCGAGACGCCCGACGCGATTCGCGCGTTCGCCACCCAAGCGTGGCGACGGGCGATCTGGCTGCTCGTTGACGAGGCGTGACCCTCGCGACGCTCCATCGATACTGGCGACTCGGCTACGCCGGCGCCATTCTCGATGACGCATGGCCCGCGCGTGACGCCCGCCAGACATAGCGCCACGCGCGAGGGCGCGCGGTGGTCGAGAACGCTCAGTAGACCCAGACCGCGGTCCCCAGGGGCAGGCGGTTCGACGCCCACAGCCAGTCCATCGCCTCGACGCTGACGCGCACGCAGCCGTGCGAGACGGGATAGGGCGGCACCGAGGCCGCGCCGTGAATCGCGTAACCGCTGGTGAAGTACTTCGGACGCCACAGCTCGCCGAGCGGGCTCACGTCCAGACCGTTCACCTGACGAAAGAGGCGGAACTTGCCCGTCGGCGTGACGGCGACACTCACGGTGCCGCCGCTCTCGTAGCGGTACCCGCCGCCGCTCGAGGCGTTCAACGTGATCGACACGCGACCATCGCGCACGAGCAGCACCAGGTTCGTGCGCACGTTGATCTCGACCACGTAACCCGCGTGACTGCGCGCGCTCGGTCGCACGCCACGCGCCAGCGCGGCCGACGTGATCGGACCCACGACGCCGTCGCGCGAAATACCGGCGGCCTTTTGCACCGCGAAGACGGCCTGCTGGGTCGCGTCGTTGAACACGCCGGTCACGGGACCCACCCAGTAGCCCAGCGCCGCGAGACGCCGTTGGAGGGCGGTCACCGCCGAACCGTGGCTGCCGCGAAAGAGGAGCGCGGGAGCGCGGGTCGTGGTCGTGGTCGGCGTCGAGGTGGTCGTCGCCGCATCCGACGCCAGGGCCGGGCCCACCAGAGTGAGCGCCACGATCGCCGCCAGGGCCGTCACGCCGACTCGTCTACCCACCCCCGTAGCATCGACCCGCCAGCGCCCCCCGTCAAATCGGCCGATCCGACCGCCGGAGAGTCGTCTAGTTGGTCGCGCAGACCACCCGCGAGCGCGACGTGTCGTTGTCGGCGTCGGGCGTGGCGTCGGGAATGCGCGACCGACCGGCGTCGTTGTCGCGCGACGGCGGAAGCGTCGTCAGCGACGTCGGGCCCGCCGGGGTCAGTGACGCCGACGACCCGGCGGCCGGAGTGAGCGAGGTCGACAGCCCCGTCGGCGAGGTGCGACCGACGCAACTCTTCGCGGGTCCCGCCCCGCTAGAGAGGACGACGATGGCCGCGACGAGAGCCACCAGGACGACCAGAACGATCAGCACTCGCGGCGGGGTGATGACTCGGGCCATGGCGACGTCCTTGCGACAGGTGTGGTCGCGACATTGTGCCACGACACCGCTCGCCACAGTACCGGCCGACGCACGCCGCCGCGCCCGTGCGCGTCGCGGCGCGACGTCCGCGGCCCCGAGGGCCGCACTAGCGTCCATTGACGGGGGTCACCATGGTCACTGCGCGCCACCGTTGGGCACTCGCCGCAACGCTCGCGCTCGCGCTCGCCCCGATCCTCGCCGGGTCCGGTGCCGCATCGCGCGCGGGGGCCAGCGAGCACCTGGCGACCAGCGCCTGTGCGCCGAGCGCCCTCACCGTTGTTTCCTGGACGGACTTCACCGCCAACGCGCCGGCGACGCCGGTGCGCCTCACCACGATCGTGCGCAACGGCTCGTCGAGCGCCTGTCGGGTGACGATCGGCGGGTCGTCGCCGCTCGTCACCATCCGAGCCGCCAACGGATCCGTGGCGTGGGCGTCCTGTGGCGCGACGACGCCGTGCCCGCTCTATCTCATGGCGGTGACGCTGGCGCCGGGGGCGGCGCGCACCGAGACCTGGACGTGGAACCAACGGACCCGGGCTGCGCTCGCGGCGCGCGGCACCTACCGCGTCACCACCACCGCGAGCGGCGCGCGATCGAACCTCGCGACCGCGTTTCGACTGGGCACACGCAACGCCCAGCCCACGGTCGTCGCGAATCTCGCCGACAGTGCGCGACGCGTGACCCTCGCGCTCGGAGCCACCCTCGTCGTGCGCGCGGGCGTACAGGGTCTCTACGTGCTGTCCGCGCCCACGAGCTCGGCGCGTCTCGCCACGCGACTCTCCCTCGGGGGGACGACGATCCTCGCGCTGTTCGTCGCGCGCGCCGCGGGCACGGCGCTCGTGCAGGCGACCGGCACCCCCGCGTGCTACCCCCAGTGCCTGATGCCGAGCCGGCTCTACCAGTTAAGAGTCACCATCACGCCCTAGGACGAGGTCGCCTCACACGATGACCCACCTCTCCCTCGTGGGACTCGTCGGGCTCAACGTTCATTGGCCGTTGACTCACCCACGGGTGAGACCGGCCCGCGGTCCGTGGAGTGACAGACGCTCGTCGCTTCACGTCGCCTCGATAGGCTCGGCGCGTGAATCAGTCAGCGGGCGAGCCCGGGCCGATCGCCCTGGTGGGTTCGGGCGAGTACCTCGAGGTGATGGCCGATATCGAGGCGAGCCTGATCGCCGGGAGAGCGCCGCGCTACGTGCAGATCGCGACCGCCGCCGTGCCCGACGGGCCCGAGGTCGTCGCGCGCTGGCATCGCCTGGGCACCGAGCAGGCCCGCCGCCTCGACGTCGAGCCGGTCATCTTGGACGTGCAGTCCCCCGCCGACGCCAACGACCCCGCCGTCGTCGAGCGCGTGGCCGGCGCCGGGCTCATCTACCTCTCGGGCGGACACCCCGCCTTCCTCGCCGACACCCTGCGCGAGAGCGCACTCTGGGCGGCGATCCTCGACGCGTGGCGCGCCGGCGCGGCCCTGGCCGGCTGCAGCGCAGGCGCCATGGCGATGACCTCGTGGATCCCCTCGCTGCGACACCCGCGCCGTGGCACCACGCCGGGCCTCGGTCTGCTCGCGCACCTGCGCGTCATCCCGCACTTCGACGCCTTCAGCCGACGGGTCCCCGACCTCGTCACCCAGTACCTGGTGATGCGCGATCCCGCGGTGAGCGTGCTCGGCATCGACGAGGAGACCGCGCTGATCGGCGGGCCCTTCGAATGGACCGTGCGCGGACGCGCGAGCGTCTGGCGCCTGGACGACGACGGCCGCGAGGAGTTCGCCGCGGGCGCCACCGTGTCGACGCCCTAGTCACTTCACGACGAGCACCGCCTGCATGAACTGGTGGATCGCGCAGTAGTAGCCGTAGACGCCGGGTCGTCGCGGCGCAAGAAAGCTCATCGACTGGCCCTGGGCGAGATCGCGAGTGGCGAAGGTGCCGTTCATCGCGGTCACGGTGTGATCGACGTTGTCGGTGTTGGTCACCGTGACCCGCTCACCGGGGGTCACGACGAGTCGTGCGGGCGAGTAGGCGAAGTTCGCGATCTCGAGATGCGCGCCCGCGCTCGGGGTAACGACCCCCTTTGACCGGGTGTCGAGGGCGAGGCCGCCCACGACGAGCAGGCTCGCCGCGAGAAGCGCGACGAGCCTGCTACGCACGTG
>JAJXXB010000232.1 GCA_021781315.1 Actinomycetes bacterium
CTTCGCCGACGAGAGTCTGCGCGTGCCCGTAATCGCCTCGGGCGGGCTGAACGAGTCCAACGTCGTCGACGTCGTCCAGAACTATCCGGTCTTTGGCGTGGACGTGCGTGGCGGCGTCGAGGTGGCCCCCGGGGTGAAGGATCCGGCGCGCCTGGGCGCCTTCATCGCCAACGCTCGTTGGGCCTACGAGAACAGCTTCGTCGCGCGGCGCTTCGAGGAGTGGTTTTAGGCCTGGTAGCGGCGAAAGACGACCGAGCCGTTGTGGCCGCCGAAGCCGAAGGAGTTCGACAGCACCACGTCGATCTGTGCGGGGCGCGGCGCGCCGATGACGACGTCGAGGCCGATCGCCGGGTCCACCTGGGTGGTGCCGGCGGTGGGCGGGATGAGTTGATTGACCAGAGTCAGCACCGACGCGACGCCCTCGAGGGCGCCGGCGGCGGCCAGCGAGTGGCCGAGGTGGCCCTTGACCGAGGTGACCGGCGGCGGGTTGTCGCCGAAGACGTGGTGCACGGCGATCGACTCGGCCAGGTCGTTGAGCGGCGTCGAGGTGCCGTGGGCGTTGATGTGCGAGACGTCGGCGGCGCTGATGCCGGCGTCGGCCAGGGCGAGCTCCATGCAGCGCGTGGCGCCCACGCCGGCGGGGTCCGGAGCGGTGATGTGGTGGGCGTCGGCGGTCGAGGCCGCGCCGATCACCTCGGCGAGGATCGTCGCGCCACGCTCGTGGGCGAAGTCCCAGTCCTCGAGGATCAAGATCCCCGCACCTTCACCCATGACGAAGCCGTCGCGGTTCAGGTCGAAGGGCCGTGAGAAGTCCTCGTTGGACAGGGCGGTCATGTTGCGAAATCCCGCCTCGGCGATCTCGACCATGACCGCCTCGGCGCCACCGGCGACGGCCACCCGCGAGCGCCCCGAGGCGATGAGGCGTGCCGCGTTGCCGATCGCGTGGGTGCCGGCCGCGCAGGCGGTCGTCACCGTCTCGGCCGGCCCGCCCAGGCCGAAGCGCATGGAGACGGCCGCGGTGGCCGCGTTGGGCATCATCATCGGCACCATGAAGGGCGAGACGCGGTTGGCGCCCTTCTCGCGCAGGACGTTGACCTGCTCGAGCACCGTCTGGAGTCCGCCGATGCCGGTCGTGACGATGGAGGCGCCGTCGTCGTAGGGGCCGACGAGTCCGCTGGCGCGCCAGGCCTCGTCGGCGGCCATCAGCGCGTAGAGCGTGAAGGGGTCGAGGCGGCGCAACTCCTTGGCGTTGCCCAGGCCCGAGGAGTCGAAGTCGCTGATGCGCTTGCTCGCCGGTGCGACCGATTGGACGAGGGCGTCCCACAGGGCGGACACGCCCACGCCGGCGCAGCTGATCGCGCCCAACGCGGTGACCGCCACGCGACGGCCCTGGATGGGCCCCTCGGCGCTAACGGCGACGCGCACTAGAGCTTGGCGTAGACGAGTTCGAACGCCTGGCCGACGGTGGTGATGTCCTTGAGCTCGTCCTCGGCTACTTCGATGTCGAAGGTCTCCTCGAGGGCCATCACCAACTCGACCAGGTCGAGGCTGTCGGCGCCGAGGTCGTCGGCGAAGGACGCCTCCGGGGTCACCTGGGCGGCGTCGACGGCCAAGACCTCGACGGCGTTCTCGGTGAATTTGGCGAATGCTTCGTTGCGGTCCATGTCAGCCCCTTATTTTGTGTCGGTCCATCCTACTCAAGACCCGGGTCCAGATTAGAGACCCATGGCCAGCCCGCCGTCGACGGGCAGGACCGCGCCGGTGATGTAGCGAGCGTCGGCGCTGGCGAGGAACTCCACCACGCCGGCGATGTCGGCGGGCACCCCGATGCGCTGAGCGGGCACCAGGGCGAGCATCTCGTCCTTGCCGGCCAGGTCGGTCGTCATGTCGGTGTCAACGAAGCCGGGCGCGACGACGTTCACGGTCACCCCGCGCGAGGCGACCTCGCGCGCCAGGCTGCGGGCCAGCCCGACCAGTCCGGCCTTGGCGGCGGCGTAGTTGGCCTGGCCCGGCACGCCGTAGAAGGGGCTGATCGAGCCGATGAAGACGATCGAACCGCCACGCGCGCGCACCATCGAGGCGAGGACCGCGCGCGCGGTGTAGAACGCCCCGTCGAGGTTGACCGAGAGGACTTCGCGCCACTGCTCGTCGGACATGCGCAGGGCCAGTCCGTCACGGGTGATCCCGGCGTTGGCGATCGCCACGGCGACCGGACCGAAGTCGGCGATCGCGGACTTGACCGCCTCCGTGACCGCCGCCGAGTCGGCGACATCGACGGCGAGGGCTCGCGCCACGCCCGCCGGAGCCTCGCCCGAGCGCGACAGGGCGACGACCGTGTCGCCCGCCGCGGCGAAGCGCTCGGCGATGGCGGCGCCGATGCCGCGGCTGGCGCCAGTGACGAGGACGAGGCGACTCATAGGACCTCCTGGAGTTGTTCGGGTGCATCGGGGCTGACCTGACGCTCGAAAGTGCGGATTCGCTTGGTGAGACCGGTGAGGACGCCGGCCGGGGCCATCTCGACCGTCGTGGTGACGCTCTCGGGCAGGGCCAAGGTCGCGGCGAGGAACTCGACGGGTGAGGTGAGCTGGCGCGAGAGGAGTTGCTGCCACTCCGGGGAGGTCGTGTGCACCGCGCCGTCGACGTTGGCGATGAGTGTCTGGTCGGTGCTGCCCCAGGCGACCGACTCGAGGGCCCGGTCGAGTTCACTCTGGGCCGGGGCCATCAGGGGCGAGTGGAAGGCCCCGCCGACGGGCAGCGGTGTCGCTCGGCGCCATCCCAGGTCGCGGTGCACGCTGAGGAGGTGATCGAGCGCGGCGCGCGTGCCGCTCACCACGATCTGGCCGGTGCCGTTGATGTTGGCGATCCAGATGTCCTCGAGCGCGTCGAGCGCCGCCCGGGCGCCCTCGTCGCCGCCCATGAGAGCGACCATGGATCCGGCCGTGGCCTCGGCCGCGGCGGCCATCGCCGAGCCGCGCACCGCGATCAGGCGGGCGCCGTCGTCGAGTCCGAGTAGGCCCGAGGCCACGAGCGCCGAGAACTCGCCGAGGCTGTGTCCCAACAGGTAGCGCGGGCGCACCCCGAGATCGAGCAGGTCGTGGTAGCTCACGAGCGAGAGTGCGAAGGTCGCGATCTGGGCGCGGTCGGTGCGAACGACCTCGTCGTCGCTCGCCTCGAGCAGGAGGTACTCGACGTCGAGTCCGGCCGACTCGGAGACCCGTCCCACGAGCTCCCAGTTCGCCGACGACGTCCAGGCGCGCCCGGCGCCGCCGGAGAGGGAGCCCTGGCCCGGAAAGAGCGCGACGACGTCGTCGCGCAGGGCGAGATTCTCATCGATCATGGTGCCACGGTAACAGTGGCGCGGTGCGCGATCGCGCCTCGGTGAACGCGCGACGCGAGGGATCGTGTCGTGCCCGGAGTGGGACTCGAACCCACACACCCTTTCGAGTAAAGGCTTTTGAGGCCTCCGCGTCTGCCGATTCCGCCATCCGGGCTAGTGCGACCACGGAAGCCTACCTAAAGTGACGTCGTGAGAGTGAGCCTCTGGGAAGCGCGCGCGCGCCTGCGCCGACCCGTCGCCGCCGCTCGGGAGCGTCACGACGAGCGCACCCGGCTCTATCTCGAGATCGAGCACGCTGGTCACGTTGGCTACGGGGAGGTCTCCCCCCAGAGCGTCGCCCTCAACGGCGACCCCGGGGTCGAGGAGGTCGTCAGCGAACTGCGCGAGGTCGTGGTGCCGCGCCTGATGCGCGTCGTGGCGCGCGAGCACGAGCCGCCGACGTGGGCGCGCGCCACCGGCCTGGTGGGCGAGCGCCCGGCCAGCCGCGTGGCGGGGGCGTTGCTGGAGATGGCGCTGATGGACCGCGAGCTGCGCGCGCGCGACAGCGACCTCGCCGCGCTCTGGCCCGCGCAGTTCGCGACGCCCTCGCAGGCGACGGTCTCGATGATCGAGCTCAACACCCCTTGGTCGGTCGGCACCGCGGCCCGCGTGCGGGTCAAGACCGCCCCGGGGGCCGTCAGTGACGCCGCCCTCGCCGCGCTCACGGAGCTCTCCGTGCCGATCCTGCTCGACTTCAACTGCTCGGCGCCGGGTCCCGAGGAGGTGGTGAGCCAGTGGCGCGCGATCAGCGAGGTGGCGACCATCGACGCGATCGAACAGCCCTTCGCCGTGGGCAACGTAGCCGAGAATTCTCTCTTGGCCGCGCGCCTCGGGGTCGATCTCAGCATCGACGAGGGCTGTCGCAGCCTCGGGGACCTGGTTCAGATCGTGCGCTACCAGGCGGCGAAAATGGTCTGTGTGAAGCCCGCGCGGGTGGGGGGCTACGCCGTCGCGCGCAGCCTGATCGAGCGCGCGAGAGAGATGGGGCTACGGGTCTACCTGGGGGGCTTCTTCGAGTCGGACTTCGCGCGCAGCGTGAACCGGGCGTTCGCGCAGAGCTGCGTGGACGAGCCGAGTGACGTGGGCGCAGTCGATCTTGTCGACGGGGCAGCGGAGAGGATCGCCGGCGGCCTGGGATGGCGCCCGGCGCCTGCAGTACTGGCCGCGGCCGAGCCGATGGGCACCTGGGAGTGAGCAGCCGTACACTTCTGCTGGTGCCACGGATGCGACGACGTCTCGAGGACGTGCAACGGCGGCTCTCGGCCGCGCGCGAGAGCCAGCGCGTGCTCGAAGAGCAGGTCGCGGTCTGGAACGACGCGCTCGACGACGCCCGCATCCGCGCCCTGGTCTCCGAGACCCCCCTGCAGACGCAAGAATACGAGGAGTTGTCGCGCCACGTCCTGGCCGCGAAGTCCGAATTGGAGCGTCGAACCGCGGAAGTTCGTAGCCTGATAGGCGAGCGCGACGAGTTGTTGCGTGAATGGGCACCAAAGGATGAGCATGGATAAGCGGGTAGTCATCGCCGACGACGAGTCGATCATTCGGCTCGATCTGAAGGAGATCCTCGAGAGCGACGGCTACGTCGTCGTCGGCGAGGCCGCGCGCGGCGACGACGCGCTGGCGATGATCCGCGAGCACCGACCCGATCTGGCGCTGCTCGACATCAAGATGCCCGGTCTCGACGGCATCGAGGTGGCGCGCGAGGTGAAGGACTCGGGCACCATGGTCGTGCTGCTCACGGCCTTCAGCCAGCGTTCACTCATCGAGAGCGCGCGCGACGCCGGGGTCGTGGCGTACCTGGTCAAGCCGTTCCGCTCCAGCGAGATCCTGCCCAAGCTGGCGGCTCTACTGAACCCCCACGACGAGGACGTCGCGTCCGAGGACTCTCACGTGGTCGAGGACAAGATCGAGACCCGCGAGCTGGTCGCGCGCGCCAAGGAGAAGCTGATGGCCGAGCGAGGTCTCGACGAGCCGGCGGCCTTCGAGGCGATTCAGCAGTCCGCCATGCGCGGACGGGTGCGGATGCGCGACGTGGCCCAGCAGATCCTCAAGGGCGAATTTGTCGGCTGACTCGTCGACGCGCCCGCTGCTCGTCCTCGACGGGATGTCGCTGGCCTTTCGGGCGTTCTTCGCGCTCTCCAGTGAGATCGCCACGTCCGAGGGCCTGGTCACCAACGCCCTGCACGGATTCGCGGCGATGCTGCACTCGCTGATCCGCACCCAGAATCCGCGCGGCGTGGTGGTCGCCTTCGACCTGCCCGGGGGGACCTTTCGTGACGCGATGAGCGAGGACTACAAGGGCGGGCGCGCCGCGACGCCGCCCGAGCTCGAGCCCCAGTTCGACTTCATCCGTCACATGTGCGACGCCCTGCACATCCCGGTCCTCGGCGTGCCCGGCTTCGAGGCCGACGACGTTCTGGCCACGCTCGCCACCTGGGGACGCGACCAGCAGATCCCCGTCACCGTCGTGACCGGGGACCGCGACACCTTCCAACTCGTCGAGGATCCCTACATCAAAGTCCTCTACAACCGCCGGGGGGTCTCGGACTACTCGCTCTACGACGAGGCCGGCATCGTCGAGCGCTGCGGCATCGAGCCCGAGCGCTACCCCCTGCTCGCCGCGCTGCGCGGTGACGCCTCGGACAACCTGCCCGGCGTGCCCGGAGTGGGCGAGAAGACGGCCGCCAAGCTCTTTAGCCAGTACCGCGACTTCGACGACCTCTATCAGCACCTCGACGACCTCACGCCCAAGTTGCGCGAGAACCTCGCGGCCTACGAGCAGCGCGCGCGCACGAACGCGCAAGTGATGCAACTGGTGCGCGACGTGCCGCTCGACTTCACCCTCGACGAGGTGCACCTGGGCGGTTGGCGTCGTGACGAGGTGCTCGCGTTCTTCGATCGCTTCGAGATGAACTCGATGCGCGCGCGCTTCGACAAGCTCATGACCGACGGGTCCCTCGGCGCGGGCGCCGACGGGCCGAGCCCCGGGCCGGCCTCGGCCCCCTTGGCCCAGGCCGCGGTGCCCCTTACGCGTCGTGAGGACTTCGCCGGCGTGATCGGAGCGTCGCACGCCCTGGTGGTCGCGCGCGCCGGCGAGCGGGTCGCGGTCCTCGATCCCGCGGCCCACGTAGTCAGCGTGGGCGAGATCTCCGAGTTCCTCGCCCACGTGGGCGAGCGGCCGCTTTCGGGCCACGACGTCAAGGAGTTCTACCGACTGGGTGAGGAGCGCGGCACCCACCTCGCCGGCCCCGGCGAGGACTCGTCGATCATGGCCTACCTGCTCGACTCGGTGAGCGGGCACTACGAGTTGGGCGACGTCGTGGCGCGCTACCTCGGCGAGACCCTGTCGGCGCCGACGCTCTTCGACGCGGCCGGTGACGACGCGCTGGTCGCCGACGTGGAGAGGATCCAGCGACTGCTCACCCTGCTCGCCGGTGAGATCACCTCCTGGGAGCTCGACTACGTCTATCGCGAGGTCGAGTTGCCCCTAGTGGCCGTGCTCGGGCGGATGGAGGCGCGCGGGATCCGCGTCGACGTGACCCTCCTGCGCGAGATCGCCGCCGAGTTCGCCGAGGAGGCCCAGCGTCTCGATCGTGAGATCCAAGACCTCGCCGGCCACGACTTCAAAGTGAACTCGCCCGCCCAGCTCCAGGTTGTCCTCTTCGAGGAACTGGGCCTGCCCCCGACCAAGAAGATCAAGAGCGGATTCTCCACCGACGCCTCGAGCCTCGAGGCGATCGAGGGGGCGCACCCGATCGTCGCGAAGATCCTGAGATATCGCGAGGTGGAGAAGCTGCGCAGCACCTACGGCTCGCCGCTCATCGACGCGGTCGCCCCCGACGGGCGCATCCACGCGACCTTCCAACAGACCGTCGCGCGCACCGGGCGCCTCTCCTCGGACAGCCCCAACCTGCACAACATCCCCGTGCGCGGCCTCGAGGGACGTCGACTGCGCTACGCGTTCTTGCCCAGCGAGGGCTGGCTGCTGGCGGTCGCCGATTACAACCAGATCGAGCTGCGCATCCTCGCGCACCTCTCCCAGGACGCGGGGCTGCTCGCGGCCTTCGCGAGCGGCGAGGACGTGCACCGCTCGATCGCGGCCATCGTCTTCGGCGTCGCCCCCGAATCGGTGACCCACGCCCAGCGCGAGCAGGCCAAGGCCGTCTCCTACGGTCTCGCCTACGGCATGGAGGCCTTCGGGCTCAGCCGACGACTCGGCATCGACGTGCCCTCGGCGCGAGCCATCATGGACCAGTACTTCGGGGGCTTTCCCAGCCTCAAGCGCTACATGGACGACACGGTCAAGGAGATCCGCGCCCGGGGATACTCGCGCACCGAGTTCGGACGGATCCGGCCCTTCCCGGATCTCGCGACGGCGGTGGGCCCCCAGCGCCAGGCGGCCGAGCGCCAGGCGATGAACGCGGGCATCCAGGGACTGGCGGCCGACGTCTTTAAGTCCGCGCTGGTGCGACTGGACCGCGAGCTGCGCGAGCAGGCCCTCGCGGCCCGACTGATCCTTCAGGTCCACGACGAGGTCCTCGTCGAGGCGCCGCCGCAGGAGAAGGAACAGGTCAGCGCGATCATCATCGACGCGCTGACCCACGCCGCACGGCTCTCGGTGCCGCTCGCGACGTCCCTGGCCTGGGGCGAGAACTGGGCAGCGGCCAAGAGTTAAGCCTCTGCTAGGCTGTTCACCCTGGGCTGACACCGGTAGCCCAGCCCCTATTGCCTAGCGGACCCCGGTGTGGTCGGTAGTGGATTCACGAGTCATGTCGGACGGCACCAGCCTCCTTTCCTCCCAGCAAATGGGAACTTTCGACGCCGAGGGCAACTACGTTCCCCGCGTCATCACCGAAGACAATCTGGTCGGCACGGACCTCGCCGCCCTGGTCGGCAACAGCGTCCTCGAATTCGACGACGGCGACCTGGTGGTCGGCACGGTCGTCAAGATCGACCACGACGAAGTCCTCCTCGACATCGGATTCAAGTCCGAGGGCGTGATCCCGGCGCGCGAGCTCTCGATCCGCAACGACGCCGACCCCTCCGAGATCGTGTCGATGGGCGAGCGCGTCGAGTGCCTGGTTCTCCAGAAGGAGGACAAGGAAGGCCGCCTCATCCTCTCCAAGAAGCGCGCCCAGTACGAAAAGGCCTGGGCCACGATCGAAGAACTCAAGGCCCGCGACGAGGTCGTCAAGGGTGTCGTCATCGAGGTCGTCAAGGGCGGGCTCATCGTCGACATCGGTCTGCGCGGCTTCCTGCCCGCTTCCCTGGTCGAACTGCGCCGCGTGCGCGAACTCCAGCCCTACATCGGCAAGACCGTCGAGGCCAAGATCATCGAGTTGGACCGCAACCGCAACAACGTGGTGCTCTCGCGCCGCGCCTGGCTCGAGGAGACCCAGAAGGAGCAGCGCGGGGACTTCCTCAACAACCTGAAGCCCGGCGAGCGCCGCCACGGCGTCATCTCCTCGGTCGTCAACTTCGGTGCCTTCGTGGACCTGGGCGGCATGGACGGACTCATCCACGTCTCCGAGCTCAGTTGGAAGCACATCGACCACCCGAGCCAGGTCGTCGCCGTGGGCGACGAGGTCGACGTCGAGGTCCTCGACGTGGACTTCGCCAAGGAGCGCATCTCCCTGTCGCTCAAGGCCACTCAGTCCGACCCGTGGCAGGTCTTCGCCGACAGCCACGCCGTCGACCAGTTGGTCTACGGCCGCGTGACCAAGCTCGTACCCTTCGGCGCCTTCGTCCAGGTGGGCGAGGGGATCGAGGGCCTGGTGCACATCTCGGAGATGGCCGCGCACCACGTCGAGTCGCCCGACCAGGTGGTCAGCGCCGGCGAGGAGCTGTGGGTCAAGATCATCGAGCTCGACACCGCGCGTCGTCGCATCTCGCTGTCCATCAAGCAGGCCGCCGAGGGTGGCGAGGTCTCCGAGGAGTACCGCGAGGCCTTCGGCAGCCACGCCTACGACACCGAGGGCAACTACATCGGTGGCCTCGAGTACGGCGAGTTCACCCCCGAGACCGAGGCGC
>JAJXXB010000261.1 GCA_021781315.1 Actinomycetes bacterium
CGCGCACACCTTCGACACGGTCGCCCTCGCCTTGGGGCGGCCGCTGCTCGCCCTCGACCTGCCCGGTCACGGCCACTCCGACCCCGGGATCCACGGCCCCAGCTCGCCGCGCAGCCACGCGACGGATCTGGCGCGCGCGATGGAGCAACTCCTCGATCGACCGGTGCCCCTCGTCGGCATGTCCCTCGGCGGTCTCACGAGCCTGATCGTCGCCCACGAGCGCCCGGACCTCGTGAGCGAGCTCGTGCTCGTCGACATCACCCCCGGGGTGAACGCGGACAAGGCGCGCCACATCACCAACTTCGTGAACGGTCCGGCGACCTTCGCCGACTTCGACGAGTTGCTCGCGCGCACCATCGAGCACAACCCCACTCGCTCGGAGTCCTCGCTGCGTCGGGGCATCGTGCACAACGCGCTGCGCCGCGACGACGGCACGTGGGTCTGGCGTCACCAGCAGCACCCCGCGCCGTTGGAGGCGCCCCCGGCGCTCGGCGACCTCTGGCGGGTCCTCGAAGAGATCACCGTGCCGGTCACCCTGGTGCGCGGCACGTGGGCGAGCTCGGTGGTCGACGACGAGGACGAGGCGCGCTTTCGCCAGGCGCGCCCCCGCGCGAGGGTGGTCCACGTCGAGGCGGGACACTCCGTCCAGGGCGACAATCCCCTGGCCCTGAGCGCCCTGCTCAACGACCTGGGACTGGCCGAGGGCTGATCGGCGCCGTCCTGGTGGCTGGCGGGGGAGGGCTCGAACCTCCAACCTTCGGATCCAAAGTCCGCTGTTCTGCCGGTTGAACTACCCGCCACCGGTGCTATCGCCACAAACTTCATAGATTCTTAGAGAATGGATGATGTGGCTTAATACCAAACAGCCACACTAGAGCCTGTCTAGCCGGGTAAAGGATCGACGTGACCACCACCACCCCGAACCCCTACGTCGCCATCGTGGACGACGACGGGGCGATTCGCACGGCCCTAGGTCGCGCCCTGCGAATGGAGAACTACGACGTCGACCTCTTCGAAGACGGACTCAGCGCGCTCAAGTCGATCCAACTGCGCGCGCCCGACGCGATCATCCTCGACCTGCAGCTGCCCGACATCGACGGTCTCGAGGTCTGTCGGCGGATTCGCCGCGCGGGCGACGCGACGCCGATCCTGATGCTCACGGCCCGCGACGCGGTGAACGACCGGGTCGAGGGCCTCGACGTGGGCGCCGACGACTATCTGGTCAAGCCCTTCGACCTCGCCGAACTGCTCGCGAGACTGCGCGCACTGCTTCGCCGGCACAACCTCACCGACGGTGACGTCGCGGTCCTGCGCTTCGAGGACCTGAGCCTCAATCCCCAGACCCGCGAGGTGCTGCGCGCCAGCCGCCCCATCGCCTTGACCAAGATCGAGTTCGACCTGCTCGAGCTGTTCTTGCACCACCCGCGCCAGGTGCTGACCCGCGACCAGATCCTCGACCTCGTGTGGGGCTACACGTTCGACTCGGGCACCAACTCCCTGGCCGTCTACATCGGCTACCTGCGCCGCAAGCTCGAAGAGGGTGGCGAATCGCGCCTCATCCAGACGGTGCGCGGCGTGGGATACGCACTGCGCGCCTCGTGACCTTTCGCGCGCGCGTCATCGGCGCCACCGTGGGCGTCGCCGCGGTGGCCGTGGTCCTGGCCTGCCTCGCGTCGTTCCTCACCACCCGCAACGCGATACTGCGCTCGGTGGACGAATCGCTGCTGCAGGCTTCGCACTCGCCCGCCGGTCACCTGGTGGGCGACGACTCCCAGGTCACCGGCTCGTACTTCGAGCTCGTGCTCGCCAACGGCCAGACCGTGCCCAAGTCCAACGTGCCGATCGACGCGACGATCCGGCGCCTGGCGAACGGACACGGCACCGAACTGATCCGCACGGTCGAGTTCGGCGGGCAGTACTACCGCGAGCTCATCGTCCCGCTGCCCAAGAACTCCATCGTCGGCGGCCAGAACGGCCTCTACACCATCACGACCACGTCGGCCCAGTTGTTCGTGGTGAACATCACCGGACAGGAGAATGAGTTGCGCCACCTCGTGCGCACGCTGCTGGTGGTCGCGGCGGGCGGGCTGCTGCTCGCGCTCGTTCTCGGTTTCGCCCTGGCGCGCACGGCGCTGCATCCCCTCGAAGAGGTCACCGACGAGATCGAGCGTGTCGCCGAGACCAACGACATGACCTATCGCGTCGACGAGGGCGGCGCCGATGAGTTGGGTCGTCTACGGCGCGTGTTCAACCGACTCCTCGCAAGCGTCCAGAGCAGCCAGTACCTCCAGCGCCAGCTCGTGCTCGACGCGAGCCACGAGCTGCGCACGCCCCTGACGTCACTGCGCACCAACGCCCAGGTGCTGTCGCGAGCGCGCGACCTCTCGGCCGAGGACCTGCGCCAGCTCACCGATGACATGGTCGCCCAGGTCGACGAGTTGGCCGCGCTCGTCACCGACCTCGGCGAGCTCGCCCGCGGTGAGCGCAGCGAGGGCGAGCCCGTCGTCTTGCGTCTCGACGAGTGCGTGGACGAGTGCGTGGACACCGCGCGCACCCACGCGAGAGTCAAGGACATCACCATCGACGCCGACGTGGACGCGTCGATGGTGGTCGCTCGACGCGACCGTCTCGTGCGCGCCGTCTCCAACCTGCTCACCAACGCGGTCAAGTTCACTCCCGCCGGCGGACGGATCCGTGTCACCAGCGAGGCCGGACGCATCACCGTCTCCGACTCGGGGCCCGGCATCGCCGAGAGCGACCGTCCGCACGTCTTTGACCGCTTCTGGCGTTCGGCGTCGGCGCGCGCGCTGCCCGGTTCGGGTCTCGGTCTGTCCATCGTCGCCCAGGTGGTCGCCGAACTCCAGGGTACGGTCGAGGTCGACAACGACCCCGAGCTCGGCGGGGCGCGATTCGTGGTGACGCTGCCCACCGTCAACGAGCCCTGACTTCACCACGATTTTGTCTAACTTCTTAGACACCAACTGAGACTTCCTTAGTTACCAGTGCCACACTGGATGACAAGGACATCCCATGACACCTCGCCCCCGCACCCCCCAACTTCGCGACAAGCGATTCGCCCGCGTGCGCCGCATTACCCAGACGGTCCTGGTCGGCTCGGGCGTGGCCTCGGGCCTCTTCATCGGCTACGCGGCCAGCATCGCCAAGCCCCTCGCCGCCATCACCCCGCCGACGACGACCGCGACGACTCCGGCCACCACCCCCACCACGGCGGCCACGACTCCGACCCGACCCTCCTCGGGGGCGGTCACGCCCACGACGGCACCGGCGCCCGCGGTCACCACCCCTCCGGTCACGGCGCCCATCACCTCGACGACCACGTGCTACTCCACGCCGTCGGGCACGCGGGTGTGCTACTAGCGTCACGATGAACTTCTCGATCTGGGGGCTGTCGGGCTCTCTTGCCACCCAGCACCCCGAGGACCTCGCCGTCGCCGAACAACGCCTGTGGCATTGGATCGACTCGGTGGACGCCACCTGCAACCGCTTCCGCGCCGACTCGGAGATCTCGCGGCTCAACGAGCACCAGGGTGAGACGCTCGCCGTGAGCGACACACTGGAACTGGCCCTGGCGGCGGCCCTTCGTAGCGCGCAGATGACCGACGGCCTCTGCGACCCGACGGTGCTGCCCGCGCTGCTCGCCCTGGGATATGACCGCGACTACGACGAATTGGTCCGCCGCGGCGCGCCCGCGCCGGCGGCGGCGATCCCCTCACTCGGCGCGGGAGCGATCGACCTGGACCGCGCGGCCCACAAGGTGACCCTGGCCCCCGGGTGCCAGATCGATCTGGGCGCCAGCGCCAAGGCCCTCGTCGCCGACCGCGTGGCCGACGAACTCGCGCCCTACGGCGGCGTCGTCGTCGAGATCGGGGGCGACGTGGCCGCGCGCGGAGTGAGCGACGACGGTCCCTGGGTCGTGGCCATCTCGGACTCGCTGGTCGTCACCGGCCACGAGCCGCGCGTCGCGGTCGACAACGCCGGAATCGCGACGTCGTCTCTCACGTCGCGCACCTGGCGCGCCGGCGACACCCTGGTCAACCACGTGATCGATCCGCGCACCGGCACCTTCGCCCGCGGCCCCTACGCCACCGCCACGGTCAGTGCGGGCACCTGCGTGGACGCCAACGCCTTCGCCACCGCCGCGCTGCTCTGGGGCGAGGAGGCGGGCTATCGCATCGCCCAGGCCGGCCTCTCGGCTCGCCTGGTGCGCCACGACGGTAGCGTGGAGTTCATCGGCGGTTGGCCCCCTGACGGAGGTGGAGCGTGATTGCCCTGACGTCGCCCTACCTGTGGTACACGACCCGCGCGACCGGGCTGGTCACCCTGATCCTGTTCACGGGAGTGGTCGTCCTGGGCAGCCTGGTCGCCAACCGCGTGGGCGGCGCCGCCGTGGGCCGCTTCGAGTTGTCCGAACTGCACCGCTCGCTCTCGATGGTGGCGGTGATCTTCCTCGTCATCCACATCGCGACGACGGTGGTCGACAGCTTCGTCTCGACGGGGTTGATCTCGGTGTTCGTGCCCCTCACGTCGGCCTATAAGCGGCTACCGGTGGGCCTGGGCGCGGTGGCCTTCGATCTCATCGTCGCGGTGTGGATCTCGAGTCTCGTCAAGACGCGCTTGAAGAACGAGACCTGGCGCTTCATCCACTGGTTCTCCTGGCTCGGCTGGGCGATCGCCATCGTGCACGCGTTTCTCACCGGCACCGACGCGCGCACCGGCGTGGGCCTCGCGCTCGTGCTCGTCTGTGCGCTGGCCGGCGCCCTCGCCGGACTCTGGCGGTTCTTCGCCCGCCCGGCGCGCGCGGCGGGGCGCACCGCCCTCTCGCCCCTCGCCCCGGCGGCTGAGCCGGTGCGTCGCGAACCGCCCCGCGCGCCCGTCCCCCGCGAGCGCCCGCCGGTGGCGACCGCCTTCCCCCGTCGCGCCCAGGACGATCCCCGCAAGGGCCGCCGATGATCCAGGCCCACGACCTGCCCCGCCTGCTCCACGGCGACGTCGGACGACCCCTCACCCTGGCCCAGCACGAGGCGACGTTTCCCGCCGGCCACCGCCCGGGCGGGCTGTTCGAGGAGCTCGAGGCCTCGGGTCTGACCGGCCGCGGCGGCGCGGCCTTTCCCACCGCGCGCAAGGTCCGCCTGCTACGCGAGCAGCGCCACCACCACAAATTCGTCGTGGTCAACGCCATGGAGGGCGAACCCGGGGCCCACAAGGACCAGTCCCTCCTCAGTGCCAATCCCCATCTCGTGCTCGACGGCGCGGAGTACCTGGCGTCCATGATCGGCGCGAAGAACATCGCCGTCGCCGTCGCGCGCGACAACCCCTCGGTCGTCAATCACGTGACGCGCGCCCTGCACGAGCGCGAACGGCGCCACCAGCGCGGCGCCAAGTTCGAGCTGCACACCCCCCCGTGGCGCTACGTCGCCGGCGAGGAGTCGGCCCTCGTGCACTGGCTCGACGACAATGAGTCGCTCCCCCAGTACCGGCCCCAGCGGCCCAGCATCCTGCGCATCGGCCACAGCCCCGTCCTGGTGGACAACGCCGAGACGTGTGCCAACGTCGGATTGATCGGCCGCTACGGGGCGGCGTGGTTCCGCGCCCACGGCACCGAGCAGAGCCCGGGCACGTCGCTGGTCTCGGTCACCGGCGCCGTCGCGCGACCCACCGTGGCCGAAGTCCCCCTGGGCACGCCGTTGCGCGAGATCCTGGCCCTGGCCGACGCCGACCCCAACCCGCTGGCCCTCATCATGGGCGGTTACGGGGGCAGCTGGCTCGACGCACGCCACCTCGACCTGCCCTACGCCAACGAGGCGCTCGCCCCCCACGGCGTCAGCGTGGGCGCGGGGATCATCGTCGTGCTCTCGCGCGCCGGCTGCGGCGTGGTGGAGACCCAGCGGGTCGTGCGCTGGATGGCCAACGAGAGCGCACGCCAGTGCGGACCCTGCGCCTTCGGCCTGCCGGCCCTGGCCGAGGACCTCGGGCACCTGGCCCACGCCACGCGCGACGCGGCCGCGGCCTACCAGCGCCTGATCGAGCGCGCGGGCGTGATCGAGGGCCGCGGCGCGTGCCGTCACCCCGACGGGGTCGTGCGCTTCGTGCGCTCGGCGCTGGCGGTCTTCGCGGCCGACTTTGACAGCCACCGCCTGGGACAGGCCTGCGCCGGGGCCCAGTCGCGGCGCCACTTCGCCGCGGTGCCCACCCTGGAGCGCGAGGACGAGCTGATATGGGAATAAGGCGGCGCACCGGCGGCTTCGTGCTCGCGGTCAATCCCATCCAGTGCGACGGATTCGGCCACTGCACCGAACTGGCACCGGACCTCGTGCACCTCGACGAGTGGGGATATCCCATCATCGACAAGACGCCCGTGGCGCTGTCGAACCTCAGTGCCCTCGAATCGGCCCGCCTCGCGGTCCGGGGCTGTCCGCGTCAGGCCCTGCGCATCGAGAGAGTCAGCGACCTGCCCGAGGGCGCGGCGCATCGCGCCTGACGAGCGGGGCCTCGAAACCTAGTAGTGTTCTTCAAGCCATGGGATCACTGATTAAGAAGCGCCGCAAGCGCATGCGCAAGAAGAAGCACAAGAAGATGTTGAAGCGCACGCGCTTTCAGCGTCGCGCCGCGGGCAAATAGGTCGTCGGCGCCTCCGGCGTCGTGGTGGTCTGGACAACGCGCACGGGTCCCACGGGACCCTCCTCGCGCCACGTCTCTCGGTGGGGGTCAAGATGCGCGTCGACGAACATCGTCGACCCCGAGCCCGCCAGGGTCACCTCACCGAACCTCTCGCGCGCCCAGGCCAGCGTGCGCGCCAGGCGCGGCTCCACCGCCACGGCGGCGGCCTCGAGGTGGTTGCGTCCCGTTGGGCGAACGCCGCGCGCGACCAGCTCGTCGTAGGCGCGAAACACGCGCGCCGTCTCGATGGCGAAGTCGCTCAGCAGGAGGCTGACGCGCCGGGCCTCGAAGGCCAGCGGGGTCACGCGCTCGCCCACGCCCTCGACGAGGGCGCGCCCACCGACGAGGCAGAACGGGACGTCGGCGCCCAGTGAGAGCGCCGCGGCCGCATCCACGCCGCCGGCCCAGCGCAAGATCGCCGCGGCGTCCGCGCTGCCACCGCCCAACCCACCGCCGGTCGGAATGCGCTTGATCACGCGCACGCCCGCGCGCCGGCCGACCAGCGCGAGGGCGCGCGACACGAGGTTCGTCTCGTCGGCGGCCAGGTGCGGGGCCCCGTCGATCTCCAGGTAGTCCGCCGACTCGTCGATCTCCAGGGTGTCGCCGAAGGCGAGACTGACCATCTCGGTGCGCAACTCGTGGTAGCCGTCCGCGCGACGCCCCGTCACCTCGAGGAACCAGGTCAACTTGGCCGGCGCGGCGAGTTCGATCACCGGGCCGCCGCCAGTCGCGCGAACTCCTCGAGCGTTAGCTCCTCGGGCCGACGCGTCGGGTCGATGTCGGCGCGCTCGAACACCCCCTCGCTCGCCCAGGCGGCCAGGGAGCGGCGCAGCATCTTGCGCCGCTGGCCAAAGGCCGTGCGCACGACCGCAAAGAGATCGGCCTCGGCGACCACCGCGGGATCGACCGCCACTCTCTCGCGGCGCACGATCTCCACGAGTGCCGACTCCACGTGGGGCCGGGGAAGGAAGACCGCGGGGCCGACGTGTCCGACGACGCGCGCCGTGGCGAAATACGCCACCCGCACCGACACCGCTCCGTAGGCCTCGTCGCCGGCGCCGGCGGCGAGGCGCTCGCCGACCTCGCGCTGGACCATGACGAGCATCCGGGCGATCTCGGGCACCTCTTCCAGCAGGCGCAGGACGAGGGGCGTGGCCACGTTGTAGGGCAAGTTCGCCACCACCACGGCGCGCCGACCGCCGAGCAGGTCAGAAAAGTCCGCGGTCAGGGCGTCGGCGTGCACGACGCGCGCAGCCGGTTCGACCGATTCTTTCAGCGCGTCGAGGAGGTAGCGGTCCACTTCGACGGCGACGACCTCGGCGCCGGTCTCGATCAGGGCGAGCGTGAGCGAGCCCAGTCCCGCCCCGATCTCAACCACGAGGTCGCCCTGGCCCACGCCCGAGAGGCGCGCGATGCGCCGCACCGTGTTGGGGTCCACGACGAAGTTCTGGCCGAGCGCGCGCGACGGGCGCAGCCCGTGGCTCTCCAGGAGAGCCGTCAGGTCTCGACGCGTGTGGGTCACCAGGAGACTTTGACACGCACCACGCCGCGCCAGAGCGCGGTGAGCTGCGAGAACTGCGTTTCATTCAGGTCCACGACGCGTCCCGGGCTGTAGTCCTGGCGGTCGGTCACGACGCACGAGACGCTCACCCCGGTGTCGAGGTCCTCGACGGTGATGCGCGTGCCCATCGGCAGATACGAGGTCGCGCACTGTCCCGGCACGTACGAGTACCAGGTGGCCACGCCGATGCGATAGTGCGTCGAACCCACCAGCGGCGCGGCGGTGGAGTGCGTAACGACGGGCGCCGGGTGTGCGGGCGCCGTGCGCGGGCGCGTCACCGCGGCGGTCGTCACCGCCATCGCCGTCGTCAGGGCGATCGTCGAACGCAGCGCCACGATCGAGCCGGGCGCCGGGCTCTCGGCGACCACCCGCGTCCAGGCGTGGCCGGCGCCCGCGCCGCGGGTCGTGAAGTAGAGGTCGGCGTGGCGCATCACGACGTAGACCTGGGCGCGCGAGAGGTGCGTCACGTTCGGCACGCGCACGTGGCCAGCGGGCACGGGGGCGAGCAGCGACGTCGTGAGCGTCACGCTCGAGCGCGGGGCGATGGGTGTGCCGGGCCGGGGGCTCTCGGCGACCACGCTCTTCCAGGTTCCGCTAGCCGCGCCGGGGCCGGTAGTCGAGAAGTACAGGTCGGCCCGGTGCATCACGGCGTAGACCTGGGCGCGCGTCATGTGAGAGAGATTAGGGACACGACCAGCGGTTTTGGCGGTGCTCTGCGCGGTCGTCGCGAGCTTGGTCGGCGCCGCGCTCGCGCTGGTCGCCCGCGTGACCGTCAGGGACACGCTCGAGTGCCAGGCCACGAGGGTGCCGGGAGCGGGACGCTCCGCCACGACGCGCGTCCAGGTTCCCGCCGCGCTGCCCGGCCCACTGGTCGAGAAGAAGAGATTCGCGTGGCGCATGGCGGCGTAGGCCTGGGCGCGCGACAGTCCGATCACGTTGGGCGTCCGCACCGGCGCGTGGGTACCCGACGCCCCCGCGACCGAGGGCGCCATCACAACCAGTGGGGCTAGAAGTAAGCCCGTCACGGCCACCAGCGACGGCGGGCGCACGCGCCAACGCCGAGGTTCTGTTGTCAGTGTCCATCCTCCGCCAGGATCGCGAGCCAGGGTGATTCGACCCGCCCCACAACGCTAGGGTGAGCGCCACG
>JAJXXB010000021.1 GCA_021781315.1 Actinomycetes bacterium
GTGGCCGACGTCGCCGAACGCCTGGTGTGCACCGAGGACCTGGCGAGTGGCGACGTGACTGGGACCTGGATGCCCGCGGGGGCGACCTGGCACTTCTACGAGGGCCCCGCCATGCGCGCCTGGCGCGCCCGCGGGGGACGTGGAGGCCGACTGGTCGTCGATGAGATCGACCGGGCCTCGGGCGACGCGCTCTCGACGTTGCTGGCCGTGACCGATTCGCCCGAGTCGGCGCGCTGGCGCCATCCCGAGACGGGTGAGTGGTGGCGGCCCGGCCCGGACTTCTCCGTCGTGATGACCACCAACGTCGAGGACCTCGACGAGCTGGCCCCGGCGCTGCGCGACCGCTTCGCGGTGGCCCTGCGCATCGACCGGCCCCACCCGGACGCGCTGGCCGCGCTCAGCGAGGACCTGCGCGCCCCGGCGCTCGCGGGATCCCTCGGCGAGCCCGAGCGACGGGTGTCGCTGCGCAGCTTCTACGCGTTCGATCAGTTGCGCAGCCGCCACGGCGCTCAGCGGGCGGCCGACCTGGTCTTCGGGGCGGCCCGCGCCGTCGACGTCCTCGACGCGCTGGCGGTGGGGGGTCTGTGAGCGTCTTTCCCGAGCTGGTCACGGGTCGCGCCGACGTCGTCGACGTCGGCGCCTGGCGCGTACGGGCGGGCACGACGCAGCGTGGCGGGGCGAGCTGCAACCTGGCGGCCCGGGAGATCGAGGTGCCGCTCGAAGCGAGTGAGGTGGCACGCGTCGTGCGCGCGCATGAATTGATGCACGCACGGGTGTCACCGGCGGCTCTGGACTGCTCGGGACTAGGAGACGTGGATCCCCGGGCTCTCGAGTGCGCCGAGGAGTTCCGGGTGAACACGCTCGTGGGCCGGGTGGGATTCGACCTCGAACTCTTGTGTGACGGATCCGAGAGGTGGGGTGCGGGCCGATTGGCCGCCGACGGCGACTGGGAGCAGGCGGTGTGCTTCCTCCTGGCGGTGCTCGGCACCGGGGGAGAGCGCGACTACCTCGCCGGTATTCGTCGGACGCGACCGGAGTGGATGGCGGGGCTGCGGGCGGTGAGAAAGCGCGCCCTCGCCGTCGTGGCGGGTCAGTCGACCGCGGCTCTGGGCGCGACGGCCCCCGACGAGTCCGCTAACCCGATGGGCTACGCGCGCGTGACGGTGCCGCTCGCGCGCCTGCTCAGCCAGGCCATGGCGGCGCGGCCCCCCGTGGACGCCGACGAACTACGCACGTTTCGTCGATCGCTGGAGCCGGGCGGGCGGCGCGCGCCGACCGGGCGCTTCGCCGAACTGGTGGTCGCTCCCAGTGAGCTGGTGGTGCGCGCGAGAGTGGGTGGCGCGCGCGGGCGCCGGCCCGCGACGACCGGGACCGTCCTCGCGAACCCGCAGCGCCTACTCACCGATCCGCACCGACGGGCCTTCGTGCGTCGCGCGCGGGCCCTCGGCGGCGTGGTGGTTGTTGACCAGTCGGGCTCGATGGACATCGACGCGGACGCGCTGGGAGTTCTGGTGCGCCATTCACCGCGATGCGTGGTGCTGGGCTACAGCCACCGACCCGGGGACCTCGGGGCGACCCCGAACGCGTGGGTGCTGGCGACGTCGGGTGCGGTGGCGGCGCGCATCCCGGCCGGCAACGTGGGTAACGGCGTGGACGGTCCCGCTCTCACGTGGGCGCTCACTCTGGCGCGTCGCGGCGAGCCGGTCGTGTGGGTCAGCGACGGCCAGGTCACCGACTCCCACGATCACCCCAGTGGCGACCTCGCGGCCGAGTGCGCCGCACTGGTGGCGGCCAAGGGAATTCGCCTCGTGCGCGAGCTCGAGGACGCGCCGAGGGCCCTGGCGGCCCCTCGATGGCGAAACGACTACCCCCGCTTTGGCCGTGTGGGAAGGGCCCACCTGATCAGGACGGGGAATTAGCCGACGTCACACCCGGAAATTACTCTTGCGACGAACACGTGTTCGCCTTAAGATAGGCGAACAGACGTTCGTAAAGGAGTTCCATGTCGGCCCTAGAAGAGTCCTACGTCGAAGAGTTCTACCACCCGGCCGCCCCTCGGCTGCGCGCCCTCGAGAGTGCCGCCGGACCCACGTGGATGACCGGTCCGAGCCTCGCGCTGCGTCGGGAGCGGCGCGCCCGGCGTCTCGCCCGTCGTCGTCGCTCGCTCGCCGGAGCCGTGCTCGTTCTCGCGACGGTCGTCCTCGCCTGGCCGGGGCACGCCTTCGGCGGGACGACGGCGAGCGGCCTGTCGACCGACCTGGCCACGAGCGCGGTGCTCGCTCCGGGCATGGACTACGTCGTCCAGCCCGGCGACAGCGTGAACTCGATCGCCGCCCTCGTCAATCCCACGCACCCGACAGCGGCGCGCGTGCTCTTGGTGCGCGAGTTGCGCAGTGACGTCGTCGTGGCGGGCGAGCACGTCCTGATCCCTTAATTTTCAAGGATTTCGGGTGTATCCTTCCTACATGCGATGCCCCTACTGTGCGGCCGATGATGACCGCGTGGTGGACTCGCGCCTGGCCGAGGACGGTGGCGCGATCCGGCGCCGTCGCGAGTGCGCGTCCTGCAGCCAGCGCTTCACGACCTTTGAGCGGGTGGAGGAAGTGGGACTCGTCGTCGTGAAGCGATCCGGGGATCGAGAGCCCTTCGAGCGCGCCAAGATCCTCTCTGGCGTGCGCGCGGCCTGCAAGAACCGACCGGTCGACGATGCCGCGATGGCGGCGATCGCCCTCTCGGTCGAGGAGTCGATGCGTCTGCTGGGGCGCGACGTCACGAGCGAAGAGGTCGGCGTGGCGACGCTCGACGCGTTGCGAGGCGTCGACGAGGTCGCCTACGTGCGCTTCGCGTCGGTCTACAAGGGCTTCGAGGACACCGATGACTTCGCGCGCGAGATCGGCATGCTGGTCAAGTCCACGGCGCCCAAACTTCGCGGCTGATGCGCGAACTGCGACTGACGCCGACGTGCGTGCTCGCCGTCTACGCCCACCCCGACGACGCGGACGTCGCGGCCGGCGGACTACTGGCCCGATTCGCCGCCGAGGGGGCCGCGGTGCACCTCGTCGTGGTCTGTGACGGGTCCAAGGGTTCGCACGGCGCGAGCGACCCGTCGAGTCTGCGCGCGGCGCGCCAGGGCGAGCTGCAGCTGGCGGCCGACCTGCTCGGTGCGACGTCCGCGCTCTGCCTCGAGCAGCCCGACGGCGAGGTCGTCAACGACGCCGCCCTGCGCGAGGTATTGGTCGCCCACGTGCGACGGCTGCGCCCGGAGGTCGTGGTGGGGCCCGATCCCACCGCGACGTTCTTCGACGGGGTCTACGTGAACCATCGCGATCATCGCGAGACCGGCTGGGCGCTCATCGACGCCGTCGCCCCCGCGGCGGCGATGCCGCTGTACTTTCCCGACGCCGGGCCGGCGCACGGGGTCTCGCACCTGCTGCTGACCGGCACCCACGAGGCCGACGTGATCTGCGACGTGACGACGAGCATCGACACGAAGGCCAAGGCGGTGCTCGCTCACGTCTCCCAGCTCGGTGGGGATCACGAGGGCGTGCGCGACGTCGTCTACGCGCGCGCCGAGCGGGCGGGGCGTGAGATCGGGGTGGCCTACGGTGAAGCCTTCCGACACCTGGAACTCGCCCTCTGAGGGGCCCTCGCTCGCCGAGGCGCCGATCCTGCACGTCGATCTCGACGCCTTCTTCGCGAGCGTCGAGGTCCTCGACGATCCCCGCCTGCGGGGACTACCGATCGCGGTGGGCGGCGCGGGCGCGCGTGGGGTGATCGCGAGCGCGAGCTACGAGGCCCGCCGCTACGGGGTGAGGAGCGGCATGCCCTCGGTCACCGCCCTGCGGCGCTGTCCGGGTCTCGTGATCCGTCCGGGGCGCTTTGATCGCTACGAGGAGCTCTCGCGCCAGTTTCGCGGCATCGTCGAAGACCTGACGCACCGCTACGAGGCGATCGGACTCGACGAGGTCTTCTGCGACCTGAGCGGACTGGTCCGACTCGGCGTGCGCCCGATGCCGGCGGCGCACGCGTTGCGCGCGCGCGTGATCGACGAGATGCACCTCGACTGCGGGATCGGCGTCGCACGCAACAAGCTCTTCGCGAAGTTGGCCTCGCGCGAGGCGAAGTCGCGCGTGGTCGCCGGCGAGCTGGTCGCCGGCCCCGGCGTCTACTTCGTGGACCGCGCGACCGAGGCGCGCTGGCTCGCCGAGCTGCCCGTGCGCGCCCTCTGGGGGGTGGGCCCCGCGACCGCGGCCAAGCTCGCCCAGCTGGGTCTCACCCACGTGCGCGACCTCGCGCGCGTGGCTGACGCCGATCTCACCGCCCACCTCGGTCCGGCCCTCGCGTCGACGCTCGCGTCCTTCGCGCGCGGCGAGGACCCGCGCGAGGTCGTCGCCGACCGGCGGGCCAAGTCCCTCGGCCACGAGCAGACCTTCGCGCGCTCCTTGGTCGGTGAGGAAGTGGTGGCCGCGGCGCGCGTGCACGCCGGCGTCGTCTCGCGAGCGTTGCGCGAGCGCCACCAGCTGGCGCGCACCATCAGCGTGGTGGTGCGCTTCGACGACCGCGAGTCGCTGAGTCGTAGCCAGAGCCTGGCCTTTGGGGTGGACGACGACGAGGCGATCTTTCGCATCGCCGAGGCGTTGCTCGCCGGCGTCGACACCTCGCGCGCCGTTCGCCTGCTCGGGGTGCACGCGTCGGGATTCCTCGCGCGCGGCGAGGGCGAGGTCCAGCTCAGTTTCGCGGTCGCGGCCGCCGACGAGACGCGCCAGCGCGCCGTCGAGGAGTCGCGCGCGCGCCAGGTCGCCCACGCGGCGTTGCGCGACGCGATCGACGAGGTGCGCCGGCGCTACGGCAACGAGGCGGTCTCTCGCGCGAGCGAGTTGGGCGAGTTGGCGACCCAGCGGGGCCGTTCGGCCTTCGGGCCGGGCCTCGACGCGCTAGCTGACGGTGACGAGGGTCCCGATCGGCGTTGAGGGCCAGATGGTCTTGGCCGCGGCGAAGGGCATCTCGACACAGCCCAGGCTCTGGGGCCAGCCGTAGGTGGCGCGGATGAAGCCGTGCAGGGCGTCGCCGCCGTTGAAGTACGAGACCCAGGGAATCCCGGGATCCGAGTAGTGGGTCCCGTCGGGGTTGGTGCCCGACATCGTCTGGCTGGTGTAGCGCAGGTAGACGGGGTAGGTGCCCGTCGCCGTGGGTGAGACCGAGATGCCGGTGTTGACCAGCGTGCGAAAGCGCGGCTGTCCCGCGACGTAGAGGGTCAGGCGTTCGGGCGAGGCCATCGAGACCGACACGTAGTTGTACGGGTGGGGAGCGTGGCCACCCGCGCGCACGGCGGCCACGAGCGCGTTCCAGGTGGCGGCGTCGGCCACACCGGTCGTGGCCAGGTGGTGGTCGTTCTGGAAACTCATCACGGCGCCGGTGAGAATCACGTTGGTGCTGCCCACGCGCCACTGGCCGGCGAGGCTGGCGGGAAGCTGCGGGTAGGTCCACGTGTACGTGCCGGGGACCTTCTGGGAGGGATCGCTCGTCGCGACGAGCGGTGTGAAGGTGACGGGCAGGTAGCCCAGGGTCGCGAGGAGCTGGTCCTCCCACGTGAGGTCCACGCTCGCGCTGGCGTCGTGGGCCGCGACGCCAAGGACGCGACAGCGCGTCGCGCACGACAGCGTGGTCGGCACGTCGATCACGTAGTGCACGGGAAGAATCGCGCCGTTCGCGACGGCCTGGACCTCGCGCGGGCCGATCTGCTGCCAGGACGTGAGAAGCGCCGGGTGCACGGCGAGGGGCGGCAGCGTCGACGCGGCGACCGGGGTGGAAAAGGCCAGGCGAACCAGGGGCATCGTCGCCGACATGGCGCCGGTGACCGAGGCGTGGGCGGTGACCCTCGTCGAGACGCCCGCGCTCGCGCTGGTGCCGGCGAGGCCGAGAAGGCCCACGGAGAGGGCCATCGCGGTGACGAGGTGGCGCTTCATACCCCCACGTTACCGAAGCACTCTGGGAGTGCCCTGTGAGAGTGGCGAAATGTCACGCGCTCGTCACCTGGAGACCCCTCGGTGGCGCCCGTTAGGATGGACGTTTCTGGCGGCGTGGCCGAGTGGTTAGGCAGGGGCCTGCAAAGCCCCGTACTCCGGTTCGAATCCGGACGCCGCCTCCAGAAGCTCGACGTCGTCGCGAGCGCGAGCGACTCGCCGCGTCGAGGGCGGCTGCGCGGACGACTCGCGGGGATTGCCTGATCGGATAAGAGGAGCCTTCGGGAATTCTTAGTGGGTGATTAGTGCGCCCACAGGGCCCGCCCAGACGCGTCGGCGACGCTGGTCTCACCGGACGAACCGGTTCCCATCGAGGAGGTCCCATGTACCGTTCCACCGCCAAGAAGGTAAAGCGCGCCAGTGTCTGGGCCGCCACCGCCGCGCTCTCGATCGGCTCCGGCGTGGCCGCCGCCAACATCGCCTCGGTCGGCTCGAGCCTCACGGCCGCCCCGACCACGATCGTCACCACACCCGCCGTCCCCGCCACGACCCCCGTCGCGAACACCGCGGCCACGGCGGCGCCGAGCGCGCCGGCACAGACGGTCGCTCTGACGACGTCGGTGGCGCCGACGCCGCGCACCGTGCTCGCGGTGAGTTCCCACTCGATCACCGTTCGCGGCGCCTCCGGGGCGCTCACCTACTCGGTGACGCCCTCGACCGTCATCTTGAGTGGCACGAGCCACGTCACGGTGTCGAGCCTGCGCGCGGGCGAGCGCGTCATCGTGGTGCCCTCGGCGACGAATCCGATCGTGGCGGGAACCATCGGCATCCTGCCCTCGAGTGGCTCGGGTGAGGGCGAGTCCTCTTCGCGAGGCTTCGACAACTAGTGGCGGGCGGCGGTGACGTCCGCTCGCGCCACGCCCTGAGGGCCCCGGACTAATCTCATCCCAAGCGACCGGCCGTTCTCGGGCGTGTCCCGGAGGTCGGCGCGGGGATGGGGGGTCCCTACGTCGAACGATGCCAATAGCGAGCGCGACAGCGTGCTGTCTCGGGTGGGCGACGTTGATCGCCTGATCGAGCGCTCCTCCTTTGGTGTCCTAGTGCGCGACCCCAGCGGCGTGGTCACCGCCTGCAACGAGGCCGCGCTGCGCATCCTCGGCACGACCCGGCCGGGCCTCGTCGGCACCGAGGCCGGTGCGCGCGGCTGGGACTCCGTGCGCGAAGACGGCTCGATCGTCGCGACCGACGAGCTGCCGTCGGCGCGCGTGGTCGCCACCGGCCAACCGGTGCTCGCAGAACTGGTGGGCATGGAGAACGGCGCCCTGGGCCGGCGGTGGGTGCTCGGCGACTCGTTCCCGCTCTATCGCGGTGGCGACATCGACGGGTCGGTGACCTTCTTCGTCGACGCCACCGGCGCCGTCAACGCCCGGCGTCAGTTGGCCCTCACGTCGGCGATCACCCACGTCGTCCTGGCCGGCCACGACGAGGCGACGTGCCTGCAGCGACTCTGCGAGGTCCTCGTCGACGTCGGCGGCCTCGCCCTGGCTTGGGTCGGCGAGAAGTCCGCGACCGAAGGCGCCGTCGAGGTGACCCACGCGGCCGGCGCCACCGACTACCTCTACGAGGGCATGGTCTCGTGGTGGGGGACGTCGGCGAGCGGCCGGGGGCCCACGGGCACCGCCCTGCGAACCGCCACGACCCAGGTCTTCAATGACCTGGCGACCCAATCGGACTTCGAGACGTGGCGCGAGCGAGCCGCCCAGTTCAACCTCGGCTCCTCCATGGCGATCCCGATCCGCCTGGTCGGTCGCACGGCGGTGCTGACGATTTATGACCACGCGCGCTTCGCCTTCGACGAGGGGGCGGTCGAACGCTTCGAGGACGTCGTGCGCGAGATCGAGTTCGGACTCGAGCACGTGAACGCGGTGGCCACGACCCACGTTGCGCTCGCCGAGACGATGGCGGCGATGCAAGCCCTCACCGAGGCCCAGGGGGCGCTGAGCGACTCGGAGCGGCGCTTTCGCATCGCCTTCGAGGGCAACATGGCGCCCATGCTCTTCACCGGCCTCGCCGACGAGGTGCTCGCGGTGAACGACGCCTTCTGCCGACTCCTCGGGCGCAGCCGCGAGGAGATCCTCGGCGAGCACTTCCCGCCCTATACGCATCCCGAGGACCTGGCGATCACGGCCGAAGCCCACCGGCGCCTCCTCGAGGGTGAGACCGACCAGATCCAGTACGTGAAGCGCTACGTGCACAGCGACGGGCACACCATCGCGGTCCAGGTGTCCAAGCACGCGGCCCGCGACGACCAGGGTCGGCTCCTCTACGCGGTGCTCTCGGCGCGCGACATCACCGAGGAGCGCGCCCTGACCGAGATGCTCTCGCACCAGGCGCTGCACGATCCCCTGACCGGACTGGCGAACCGCGCGCTCTTCGACGATCGACTCGCCCAGGCGGTGGCGCGCAGCGAGCGCTCGGGCACGATGGGCGCGGTGCTGTTGCTCGACCTCGACGATTTCAAGGGGGTCAACGACACGCACGGCCACCTGGTGGGCGACGAGGTCTTGCGCGGCGTCGCGCGCCGTCTCGAGCTGGTCACGCGCTCGAGCGACTCGCTCTCGCGATTCGGCGGTGACGAGTTCTTCTACCTCGCCGAGGGTCTCTCCTCAGCCAGTGAGGCCGAGGAGATCGCCGCGCGACTCATTACGGTGCTCAGCGAGTCCTTCGACTTCGACGGCCTGCACTTTCGCCAGCTCGCGAGCATCGGCATCGCGCTGTTCTCGGGCGACGACGTCGCCGCCAGCGACATCGTCCAGCGCGCCGACCTCGCACTCTACGAGGCCAAGAGCCGCGGCAAGGGCCGCTTCGCGCGCTTCACGCCCGACATGCACCAGGTGGCGGCGAGTCGCTTCGCTCTCACCCAGGAGTTGCACAAGGCACGATCGGCGGGCGAGCTCGCCATGCACTATCAGCCGATCGTCGCACTCGCGACGCATCAGGTGGTGGGCTTCGAGGCGTTGATGCGCTGGCACCATCCCGAACGTGGCGACATCTCCCCGGGGGTGTTCATCCCGCTGGCCGAGAGGGGGGAACTCATCTTCGAACTGGGCGAGTTCGCGCTCTTCGAGGCCACCCGCAGCGCCGCGCGCTGGCCGACGGCCCCCGGCGGCGAGGCGCCCTACGTCACGGTGAACTTGTCGGCCCAGGAGTTCGCCGGCGGCGATCTGGTGTCCACGGTCAGCGGGGCACTGGC
>JAJXXB010000247.1 GCA_021781315.1 Actinomycetes bacterium
GCCCTTCGCGCCGAAGAGCGCGAGCAGCTTTTGCACGTTGTTGGCGAACATGAAGCTCGCGTGCGCGCCCATCTGGGCGGGCGGGTTCGCGAGTCCGACGATGCGCACGCCACCGTGGGTGACGACCTCGCCGGCGACCGTGAGCTCGCAGTTGCCGCCGCCGTCGGCGGCCATGTCGATGACGAGCGAGCCCTCGCCCATCGCCTCGACCATGGCGGTCGTCACGAGGATCGGTGACTTGCGTCCGGGCACGGCGGCCGTCGTGATCACGACGTCGGCGTTGGCGACTTCGCTCAACAGCGCGGCCTGCTGCTGGCTGCGCTCCTCGTCGGTGAGCTCGCGGGCGTAGCCGCCCGCGGCGTCAGCGGTCACGCCGAGCTTGACGAAGACCGCGCCGGCGGACTCGGCCTCCTCCTTCGCGGCCGAGCGCACGTCGTAGGCGCGAACCTTGGCGCCGAGGCGCTTCGCGGTGGCGATCGCCTGCAGGCCCGCCACACCAACGCCCATGACCAGGACCTTCGCGGGGCGGATGGTACCCGCAGCCGTGGTGAGCAGGGGGAAGAACCGGTCGAAGTGGGTCGCGCCGGCGAGCGCGGCCCGGTAGCCCGACACCGTCGCCTGGCTCGAGAGCGCGTCCATGTACTGGGCCCGCGAGATGCGCGGCAGCAGGTCAAAGGAGGTGATCGTCACCTTGCGCTCGTTCATCGCGCGCACGACCTCGAGGTTGAGCAGCGGCGAGAGGAAGGAGAGATGCAGGGAGCCCTCGGGCAGCCGGGCCACCTCGTCCAGGGTCGGTGGGTTCACCCGCAGGTTGACGTCACCGGCCGCCTGGTCGACGATCGTGGCGCCCGCGGCCACGTAGGCCTCGTCGGTGAAGTGCGCGAGCACTCCGGCGCCTCGTTCGACGACGACGTCCCATCCATCGCGCGCGAAGGCCTTGACCGCGTCGGGCGTGAGCGCGACTCGAGTCTCTCCGGCGCGCGACTCTTTACAGAGCGCAATTTTCATCACCCTTTTCTACCACCGGGCGACTACCGCGTAATCCGTGGTTAGGCCACTCGAGCGTGAAAACCGTTAAGGACTTTCGTCACTTCTTCGCCCGCCTCGAGAGGGAACCAGTGCCCGAAGTCCTCGAGGCGCACGTAGGTGAACCCGTTGGCGCAGTATCGCCCCGATTCGACCATCTGGGACTCACACAGCGCGCGGTCGCCGCTCGACCACACCCCGAGCGTCGGCGCGAGCACCGGGGGTAGGCGCGGGGCCTCGATGAGGAAGGCGTCGGCCGGCAGGTTCGCGCGGTACCAGTTGAGGTGACAGGACAACTGGTCGTCACGCTCGAGCTCGGCGATCACCGTCGACGCGCGCGGGTGGGCGAACCACGTGCGCAGCAGCTCGTAGTCGTTCTGGCGCACGAAGGCCTCGCCGAGGCCCTCGCGGATGAAGAGCTGGGTGTAGAGGCTCTTGAGCTGCTGTTCGAGCCCGGCCGCGCGAAAGGCCGTCGGGTGACCGACGGCGAGAGCGGCGAGTGAGCGCACCCGTTCGGGTGAGAAGCTCGCGAGCGCCCAGGCGAGCGCGGCGCCCCAGTCGTGGCCGACCACGTGGGCGCGCTCGACGCGCGCCTCGTCGAGCAGGGCGAGCACGTCGGCCACGAGTGCACCCATGGCGTAGGCCTCGACCTCGCGCGGCTTGTCCGAGCGGCCACAGCCGCGCAGGTCGGGGGTGATGACCCGCGCGCCGCGCGCGACGAGTCCCGCGGCGACCTCGTCCCAGAGTGCCGCGGTGTCGGGCCAGCCGTGCAGCAAGAGCACGGCGTCGCCGGCCCCGAGGTCATCGGCGACGAGCCGCACACCGTCGTGGAGGCTTTCTAGGAGCATGCCTCGACGGTACTGGTAGACCAGAGACGTGCAACACGTCGTGGCGACCGTGCAGTCCCCCGTCGGCCTGTGGGGCGTCGAGGGGACCGAGCGGACGATCACCCGGGTCTGGATGCCGAGCGAGCACCCGCGCACGACCCGCGGCGCGACCCCGAGCGCGGTCGCCGAGGCCGCCCATCAGCTGGCCGAGTACTTCAACCATCAACGCCGCGACTTCGCGATCACCCTCGAGGACGTCGACGCGACCGACTTCCAGCGCGAGGTGTGGAACGCGCTCGCGGCGATCCCCTACGGCGAGGTGCGCACCTACGGCGACGTCGCCCGTGCGATCGGCCGACCCCGCGCCGTGCGCGCCGTCGGCCAGGCCAACCACGTGAACCCCTGGCCGATCATCGTCCCCTGTCACCGGGTGGTCGCGGCCAACGGCCTCGGTGGCTACGGCGGCGGCCTCGAGGTGAAGGAGTTCCTCCTAGCCCTCGAGCAGGGGCGGACCCGTCACCGCTGAGGACGCTCGCGTCGCGGGTCGATCGGGTCGAGGGGCAGGTGGCGCACCGAGTGCACCCCGGCCTCGTCCATGCGCGACCGGTTGAGCTGGCGGATGGTGCGCTGGGTGACCCAGTAGAGCGCGATCGCCGAGGGGACCTCGATGAGCAGCGCCGTGAGTGAGCTCTGGAGCTGGTCGCCTCGGCGCGCGGTGGTGATGTCGAACCAGGCGTCCACGAGCAGCATCGTGCCCGCCGAGCTCGTGAAGAGCGCGAGGATGGCCCGGCGCTTCCACGACGCCCAGGCGGCGGCGAGCAGCGTCGCCACCTCGCCCACGTCCAGGCCCACCCACGCGAGCTTCCAGTGGATCGCGACGTAGTGGCGCGGCAGGCTGAAGGCGATGTAGACGGTCCAGGCCGTCTCGAGGATCGCCGCCACGGTGAGCGTCGTCAGCAGCGGGTCGCGCGAGAGCCGAACGCGCCGCGCCATGGCTAGCGCGGCACCGGACTCGCCATCGCGCCCGCCATCGCCTCGACGCCGAGCGCGAGGTCCTCGCGCTTGGCGCTCTCGAGCACCGCGAAGCGCTCGGCCATGGCCGCGTCGGTCGCCACCTCGGCGCCCGCCTTGCTCGCCTCGAGCGCGGGCGAGACCGTGGGCACGTCCTCGTCACGGTAGCCGTGCAGTTTGAAGATTGCGGGGTCCTCGAGGTAGCAGGCCTGCGCGGGCGAGAGCCCCGCGGCCACGACCGCCTCGATGTGGACCGCGCCGCGCAACTCGCGAAGCGCGATCACCCCGAGGTAGGCGTCGTGCACCGGGTCCGCGGGCGCGGGTACGCGCCGGTAGCCGTCAGCGAGCGGGTGCGCCCCGAGCGGGTCGGCCGACAGGACCGCGCGCGTTGCCCGCGCCGTCGACGCGAGCAGGTCGAGCGGCACGGCGCCGAAGGTGCGATCGGCGTAGGCGTAGGCGGCCGCCACGTGGGCGCGGGCGACCTCGACGGGGTCGGCCTTCTCCCGCGCCGCGCGCCAGAGCAGGTCGATCGTGCGCGGGTGGAAGAAGTAAAAGGCGTCACGCACCGTCGCCACGTCCACGTCGCCGAGCACGCCACCGCGTCCGAGCCCGTAGAACTCATAGACGTTGATCCCGAGCGCGGCCGCGGCCTCGACGGTCCCGGGGTCGAAGTAGAAGGCGGCGCCGAGGGTGCCGATCGGACGGGCGAGGCGTTGGGCGAGTTCGAGGGGGGTCACAGTGCGACTTTACGGCGCGTTCTCACCACGCGCTACGCGGAGCTCGAGACAGCTCCCGCGTTCGACCGCCACGAAGCGCGCGCTGCCGCCGTGGCGTGCGGCGATGTCCGCGACGATCGCGAGCCCGAGACCGGTGCCCCCCGACGCGCGCGCGCGCGCCGGGTCCGAGCGCACGAAGCGCTGGAAGAAGCGCGCGCTCGTCGCGACGTCGATACCCTCGCCGTCGTCGGCGATGCGCACGACCGCCTCGTCGAGGTCGTAGCCGGCGCTGAATCGCAGCTCGGCGCTCGCGTAGCGCACCGCGTTGTCCACCACGTTTCGCACCATGCGCTTCAAGGTCGCGGGGTCACCCACCACCCGCGCCGGGGTCACGGCCGAGGTGTCCACGACCAGCCCGGACATGGCGCGCACGCGCTGGGCCTCCTCGTAGAGCAGGTCGTCGAGGTCGACGTCCACGTGGCGCAGCTCGATCTGGCCCTCGTCGTTGCGCGCGAGCCAGAAGAGGTCGTCGATCAGCGCGTCCAGGCGGCGGCCCTCGCGGGTGATCGTGTCCGCGACGCTGGCCCAGTCGGCCCGATCGGCGAGGTTGGTCGCCCGTTCGACCGTCGCGAGCAGGGTCGTGAGGGGGCTTCGCAACTCGTGGCTGACGTTGGAGACGAACTCCTGCTGGAAGCGATTCGCCGCTTCCAGGCGATTCAACATCTCATTGACCGTGCGCGCGAGACGCGCGATCTCGTCGTCGCCGCCGGTCACCGGCACGCGCTCGGACAGGTCGCGCGCGGCGATGCGCTCGACACGCCGGCGGATCGACTCCACGGGCGCGAGCGCGAGTCCGAGCCCGAGCCAGATGAGCCCGCCGGCGAGGATGAGCAGCAGTGGGAAGGAGATCGCGACGCTCGCGAGCAGCACCCCGACGCTGTGGGTGATCGAGGCGCCGTCGACGAAGCCGAAGATGAGGGCCGGCCCGCGCGAAGTCGTGATCGACTGCACCGTCGACTGGCTGAGCGCCGCGAGGACGGTGGCCGCGGCCTGGTCGTGCACGGGCAGCGCCACGAGTCCGGTGGTCGAGGCGTTGTCGGGTCTCGCGCGCGCGAGCACCGGCTCGTTCGCGATCGCCGAGCTCGCGGCCCAGACCGCGTGGCCGCCCGGGTCGGTCACCTGGACGACGACGTCGCCGACCATCGGCAGCACGAGCAGCTTCGCGGGCAGCGGTGAGCTCGCGAGGCGCGTCTGCACCTGGGCCATGACGTCGGTCACCTGGTTGGTGGCGCTGTTGACCAGGGAGCGGTGCACGAGGTTCACGAGCGCGACGCCCGTGAAGCCGAGCACGACCGCGATCGAGACGACGAAGTACAGCGTCAGACGGGCTCGGATCGAGAGCGCGCGCCGGCGCATCAGTCCTCGCGAACGCGGTACCCCACGCCACGGACCGTGCGGATGATCGACGGTCGGTCGGGCAGGTCGATCTTGCGTCGCAGGTAACCGATGTAGACCTCGACGATGTTCGGGTCGCCGTCGAAGTCGCCGCCCCACACGGCGGTGAGGATGTCGCCCTTGTTGATGGCCTCGCTGCCGTGGCTGAGCAGGTACTCGAGCAGGGCGAACTCGCGCGGGGTGAGCGACACCGGGCGGTCGTGCGCGATGACCCGGCGGCTCACCGGGTCGAGCGAGACCGGCCCGACCACGAGCGGCTGGGGCCGTTCACGTTCGTGACGGCGCAGCAACGCGTTCACGCGCGCGAGCAGGATCGACCACTCGAAGGGCTTACGCAGGAAGTCGTCGGCGCCGACCTCGAGTCCCTCGACCTCGTCGAGCTCGCCGTCCTTGGCCGTGAGCATCAGCAGTGGCGTGTGCACCCCGGCGCTTCGCAGGTCCAGGCAGACCGAGAAGCCGTTGCGCTTGGGCAACATGATGTCGAGCACGATGACGTCGTAGGCGCCGTCTCGCCCCTCGGCGAAGCCCGACTCGCCGTCGTGGCGTTGGGTGACCGAGAAGCCCTCGTCGGTGAGCAGGTCCGCCAGTGCTTGGGCGAGATTGTGATCGTCCTCAACGACGAGTACCCGGCGGCGTTCTTCACTCATTTCAAGTAGAGGTTACCGTTCGGGCCCTCCACCACCGTGAGCTTGGCGAGTCCGTGGGGCGCGGGGCCCGAAATGACCTCACCGTTGGCGAGCAGGAACTGCGAACCGTGACACGGGCACGCGAAAACGTGGTTCTGGGCGTAGTAGCCCACCGTACAGCCGGCGTGGGGGCAGACCGCGTCGTAGGCGTCAAAGACCCCCTCGCTCGCCTGGACGACAATGCCCGGGTCGCCGGTCGCGGGGATCGTGAAGGTCGCCGCTGTGCCGACGGGCACGTCGCGGGCCGGTCCGAGCTCCACCCCGAGCGCCGAGTGCGGCGCCCCGGGGTTCGCGTGCAGGGTATTCGGGGCGACCGGGGCGACCGCGCCCCCGACGACCCGCCCCGCCACGGCGGTGACCGTCGCGCCCACGGCGACCGCGCCACCGACGAGCACCGTGCTCGCCGTCGCGAGCACCACCGCGCGACGATCGACCGCGTCGTCGCCCGCGGGTGAGGGCCCCGCGAGCACCGGACAGTCCGTCGAGCTACAGGGCGCCCCGAGCGCGTCACAGCGACCCTGGTCGAAGTGACCACAGTGCGACTGCACCGCGGCGAAGGGGATCGCGACGAGTTCGGGCGCGCCGCGACGGGCCTCGGCGGCGCTGCGCGCACGGATCAGCCCGTCGAGCGAGAGCCGCGTGGCTCGACCCGCGATCGCGAGGGGGAGCCAGGCGGCGAGGAAGACGATGTCGGCCCCCGTGTAGTAGGGCGCCGCGTGAAAGCTCACGGTGAGAAAGAACGTCAGCGAGAGCAGGGCCCCGCCCACGGCGGCGAGGCGCTGGAAGAGCCCGAGCAGCGTCGCGACCCCGACGGCGAGCTCGGCGAGCGCGATCGTCGCGCCGAGCACCGTCGAGAGGCCGATCAGGTGCACGACGAGGCCGCGTAGCGGACTCACGCGCGACGCCGCCACCAGCTGGGCGTGGATCGAGATGGGGCTCGCCGCGTTGAAGAAGTTGGGGTTGGCGAGCTTCTGCAGGGCGGCGAAGGTGAAGGTCACCCCGAGGAAGAGCCGCAGGGGCACGAGTGACCACTCTGAGAGGGCCCCGGCGCGAACGGGCGCGCGCAGCCGCGCGCGCCACCCGGGCTCGCGGGGGCGCGAGGGTGCTGAGTCAGGCATGACTCATGGTGACACAACGCCGCTCGTGCGCGCCGTTCACTCGCACTCGCTCGCACGACGGGGCCGAGCGACCACAATGGAGCAATGGTCCTCGCCACAGTCGTCACGTTCATCGTCACCAAGATCCAGCACCTGCCGGGCGGACTCGTCTACGGACTCGTGGCGCTGCTGGTCTTTGGCGAGGCCGCCCTCTTCATCGGCTTCGTGCTGCCCGGGGAGACCTCGGTGATCGTGGCCGGGGTGGTGGCGAGTCGGGGCCACGTCAATATCGGGGTCCTCATCGGCCTGGTGATCCTCTCGGCGATCATCGGCGACTCGGTCGGCTACGAGGTCGGTAAGCGCTACGGCGACCAGCTGCTCAAGCTCCCGCTCTTGCGACGGCGACAAGCCGGGCTGCACCGCGCCCTCGAGGGCCTAGCTGAACGCGGACCGCTCTACGTCTTCCTCGGGCGATTCACCGCGTTCCTGCGCGCGGTGATGCCGGGCCTCGCCGGACTGTCGGGGATGCAGTACCGGCGCTTCCTGCTCGCCAACGCCCTCGGGGGCATCGCCTGGGGCGCGTCGTACTCGCTGCTCGGCTACTACGCCGGCGGGGCGCTCACCACGATCGAGACCTACTCGACGTGGGTGGGGGTCGTGCTGCTCATCGCCATCGTCGGTGGCTTCCTCGCGATCCACCTGCTGCGCCGGCGTCGCGACCTCGCCATCGAGGCGGCCTACGAGGCCGCGCACCCCGACGAGTCAGCGAAGGAGCCCGAGTAGCGCCGACGCCTCACTCGGCGTCCAGACACCGGCACGGCGCTCGAGCAGCCCCGTAGCCGCGGCCGTCGGGCCGGTACCCGCGACGAGACTGCGTAGGTGGACCGCACCCACGCCCGAGGCGAGCACCGACGCGGCCGCGGTGCTGAGCGCGTCGAGGCGCAGTTCGCGCCAGGAATCGACCAGGCGAGTTTTGACGGCGTCGTCCTCGGCGAGGGTCGAGACGATTCGCGCGAGGGACGCGTGCGCGCTAGCCGCATCAACGGTCGCGCCGGTACGAAACGGTGGGGCGCTGCCCTCGAGGAAACCCTCGCTCACCAGGTCCGCCGCGCGTGGGGCGACGATGACCCCGTTCGCCGCGGACAGCGCGTTCGCCACCCGACGCCCGTGGGCGATGGCCATCGGCGCCACCCAGGGCAGGAGCCACGCCTCGAGCCCGGCCCAGAGCGGCCACACGGCATCGAAGAGCACGACCGTCACCGACAGGCCGAGGTCGCGCGCGTGCTCGACGACGGCTGCGTAGAGCGCGAGGGTGGCCTCGTCGACCTCACCGCGCCGAGGTTCGACCCGGGTCCACTCGACACTGAGGCGTACCCCGTCCAGGCCCAACCCCGCGGCGGCGTCGAGCACGGCCTCGTACTCGTCGAAGAGCCCGGTCGCGGCGGGCCCGGCGAGTCGACCCAGCGCGATCGAGGGGGCGTAACAGGTCGTCGGACCGGTCAACCCGTCGTAGCCGCCCTCGACGGCGTAGCCGTCGAGCGTGGCGAACAGGCGCGGACCGGTCACCGGTCCAGTCTCGCACGTCCCCACCGGCCCACGAAGTAGCGTCGTTCCGTACCCCCGACGGGGCGTCCAAGGAGGACTCATGGCCGACGAGATCGTGCGCGAACAACGTGGACACGTGCTGCTACTCACCATCAACCGACCCGAGGCGCGAAACGCCATCAACCGCGCCACGGCCCTCGCGCTCGAGGCCGCCCTCGACGAGGCCGAGGCCGACGACGAGGTCTGGGTCATCGTGCTCACCGGTGCCGGGGACAAGGCCTTCTCGGCGGGCATGGACCTGAAGGCCTTCGCCGCCGGCGAGGTCCCCTTCACCGACCACGGCTTCGCCGGCATCGCGAACCGGTTCCTCACCAAGCCGATCATCGCGGCCGCGAACGGCGCCGCGCTCGCCGGCGGGTTCGAGATCATGATCAGCTGTGACATGGTGGTCGCGGCCGACCACGCGAAGTTCGGCATCCCCGAGGCCTCGCGCGGGCTCATCGCCGGTGGCGGCGGGCTGATCCGTCTCGCCAAGCGCATCCCGATCACCGTCGCCTACGAGATGGCCCTCACGGCCGACCCGATCGACGCCCAGCGCGCCTACGAGCTCGGGATCGTGAACCGCGTCGTGCCCGGCGAGGCGGTGCTCGACACCGCGATCGCGCTGGCCGAGCGCGTCGCCGCCAACGCCCCGCTCGCGGTACGCACCTCCAAGCGCGTGATGCACGAGGCGGTCGAACTCACCGAGGCCGAGGCCTGGCGGGTCAACAACGACGCCTTCGGCGCCATCGGC
>JAJXXB010000246.1 GCA_021781315.1 Actinomycetes bacterium
CGGTGGACCAGACGCGCGGCGTCGTCGTCGGGCGCGACGCGCGGCGCGGGTCCGAGGCCTTCAACGACGAGGTCGTCGCCGTCTTGCTCGGTGCGGGGATCCCCGTCTACGAGATGCCCGGCCCGCTACCGACCCCACTCGTCCCCTACGCCGTGCGCGCGCTGCACGCCGCGGCGGGCGTGATGATCACGGCGAGCCACAACCCGCCCCAGGACAACGGCTACAAGCTCTACGACGCGAGTGGCGCCCAGATCATCTCACCCGACGACGAGACCGTCGAACGCTTCGCCGCCGCGGCGACCACCCCGGTGCTCGGCACCCGGGCCGACCCGGGCTATCACCGAGTGCCCGACTCGGTGCTCGAGGAGTATCGTCGCCACGCGCTCGCGCGCTTCTCACCGAACGCGCCGAGTGACCTCGCGATCGTCTACACCCCCCTGCACGGCGTGGGTGGCGCGACGATGACGGCGCTGCTCGCCGCCGCAGGCTACAGGAACGTGCACGTGGTACCCGAGCAGTTCGAGCCCGACGCCCGCTTCCCGACGCTGCCCTTCCCCAACCCCGAGGAGCCGGGGGCGCTCGACCTCGCGATCGCGCGGGCGCTCGAGCTCGACGCGGACCTGGTGCTCGCCAACGACCCCGACGCCGACCGGCTCGGCGCGGCGGTGCGCGACGGCGGGGCGTGGCGGGTGCTGCGCGGCGACGAGATCGGCTGGCTGTTGGCGTCCGCGTTGTTGTCACAGGCCCGGGCGACCGACGTCGTCGCGACGACCATCGTGTCCTCGAGCATGCTCGAGATGATGGCGCGTGACGCCGGGGTCGAGTGTGTCACGACCCTCACCGGATTCAAGTGGATCGCGCGGGCGGCACCGGGGCGCACCCTCGCCTTCGGCTATGAGGAGGCGCTCGGCTTCGCCGTCGACGACCGCGTCGCCGACAAGGACGGGATGACCGCGGCGCTCGCGCTCGCGAGGCTCGCGAACGATCTAGCCGGTCGCGGTGAGACGCTGCTCGACCGGCTCGACGCGCTCGAGTCGCGCTACGGCGTGCACGCCGTCGACCAGCTCGCGGTGCGCGTGGACGGCCCCGAGGGTCGTGACCGCATCACGGCGATGGTCGCGCGACTGCGCCGCGACCCGCCGCGCGAGCTCGGTGGCGAGCCGGTGGTCGAGGTCGTGGACCTCACGACGGGTTGGCGGGGGCTCGCACCGACCGAGGGGGTCGTGCTCTACGCACCGCCGACGCGGGTGGTGGTTCGCCCCTCGGGGACCGAGGCCAAGGTGAAGGCCTACCTCGAGGTCGTCGTCGGCCCCGAGGAGCGCCCCCTCGCCGACCAACGCCGCGCGGCGCGCGAGCGACTCGACGAGGTCCGCGCGCAGCTCGCGACCTACCTGGTCTGACTGAACTGCGCCCCGGGGACGTAGTGGTGACTTGGTTCGTCGCGCGCCGTGGCGAGGGTGGTCTCGCGCGAAGCCCAACGCGGGCTCGCGCACGCGGCCAGCAACGTGGCGACCTCGTCTCTCGAGAGCGCCGGGGCGAAGAGGTAGCCCTGGCCGATCTGACAGCCGAGTCCGCGCAGGTATGTGAGTTGGGTCTCGGTCTCGATGCCCTCGGCGAGCACGGTGAGCTGCAGCCGTCGTCCGAGCGAGATCATCGCATCGAGCAGCGCACGGCTCGCCACGTCGTCATCGGCCGCGACGATGAAGGAGCGATCGATTTTGATGATGTGGGGGTGCAGTCGCGTGATGTGCGAGAGCGAGGAGTAGCCCGTGCCGAAGTCGTCCAGGGCCAGGCGCACGCCGCGATCCTCGAAGTGCGCGAGGACTGCGGCGACCTGCGCGGTGTCCGCGAGCGCGGCCCGCTCGGTGATCTCGAGGACGAGCCGCTGCGGGTCGAGGCCACTCGCGGCCAGGGCCTCGTCGACCAGCGCGAGCAGGTTGGGATCGCGGAACTGGTTGCTCGAGAGGTTCACGGACACGTAGGGGGCGCGTCCGTGGCCGACGACCCACGAGGCGGCCGTCGCCGTCGCCTCGCGCAGCGCGAACTCGCCGAGGTCGACGATGAGGTCGGTCTGTTCCGCGAGGGGGATGAAGGTGTCGGGCGCGACTGGGCCCCTGGTCGGGTGCTGCCAACGCATGAGGGCCTCGAAGCCGACGACCTCGTCGGTGACGAGGTCGATGAGCGGCTGGTACCTCATACGCAGCTGGTCGGTGCCGAGCGCCGTGCGAAGGTCGCGGAGCAGTTCGTAGCGGCTCGAGGCCTGGTCGTACATGTCGCTCGTGAAGCGCACGACGATGCCCTTGCCTCGACGCTTGGCCTCGTAGAGGGCGGTGTCGACGTTGCGGAGCAGCTCCTCGTTCTCCATCGTGTCGTCATCGACGATGACGACCCCGACGCTCACGCGTTGCTCGAGGGTGGTGTTGGCGACTGAGAACGGTTCGTGCACGGCGCTGAGCAGGCGGGTCGCGACCTCCTCGTAGGAACCGGTGATCCCCTGAGCCAGGTAGAGGAACTCGTCGCCGCCGAATCGGCACAGCGTGTCGCTCGCGCGAGTGACCCGTTCCATCCGTCGCGCGAACTGGACGAGCAGCTCATCACCGACGTGGTGACCGAAGGTGTCGTTGACGCCCTTGAAGTCGTCGAGGTCGAGCAGGAAGACAGCGACGGCGCCGCCGTCGCGCGCGATGAGCGCCCGGGCTCGCGAGAGTCGGTCTTCGAAGAGGGTCCGGTTCGCGAGTCCGGTCAGGGGGTCGTAGAGCGCCTGGTGCTCGAGCTCGGCGAGCAACGCACGCTCGTCGGTCGCGTCGCGCACCGAGACGACGAAGGTCTCGGGCTCGCCGTGCTCGTCGGTGAGACACGCCGCGGACACCTCGCCGAAGATCACGCGGCCGTCTCGGTGGAGGAACCTCGTGGTGTAGTGAACGGTCGAGACGCTGCCCGAGATGAGTCGTCGGCGGTGTTCCTCGGCGGCCGCGACGTCGTCGTCGAGCCGGAACCCATTGGGCGAGCGACCGAGCAACTCGTCCTCGCTGCGCCCGATCATCTGACAGAAGGCCCGATTCACGTCGACGATGTGGCCGTATCGATCGAGGAGGTACATCCCTGAGGTGTTGTTCGCGAAGGCGTCGTGGAAGAGCGCGTCGCGTCTGGCGAGCGCCCGTTGGGCCTCGGCATCGATGCGCAGCGCGCGAAGCTCGCTCTCGAGCTTGGTGCGTTCGGCTCGACGCAGCAGCTCGCGCTGGCGCCGTTCGACCTCGTAGTGGTGACCGACCTGGATCGCCACGACGACGGTGGTGGTGAGTACGGCCCACTCCTGCCAGATCTCCGAGGCCGGGTGATCCATGAGCAGCTGCATGGGAATGGTGAGGGCGATGCCCGTCAAGGAAGCGCCAAGCGAGCCGACGAGCCCGAACGCCGCGCCACCGTAGACGATGGGGATGAAGAGCAGGAGGTCGAGGGTGGAGTCAGCCACGGGTATGACGTGGTGGATCGGTGAGTAGACAGTGGCCAGGTGGATGATGAAGAGACCGACGACCATCGCCTGGACCGTCCAGAACCGCCGTTGGGCGAGTGGCGGGCGTGTGAGGTTGACGACGAGGTCGTGCACCGTCGGGCGCGGGTCGACGTCGGGTTCGGGCGTCGTGCGTTCGGGGATGGACGGGCTCACGTGACCCCTTCTGTTACTACCCCCGGCGACGTCTCGTAGCGTAGGACCGATCTGAGTGTGGCGCGAGGAGCACCTCAGGGACCTTGGACCCAAGTCGCGATCGGATCGCGTAGTTCCACAGCCCCATTCCCCGAGGAACTACGGCTACGGTCCGTGGAACGGCGACTACGGGGCGGCGCGGAGCGCGGCGTAGCCGGGCTTGATGACGGTGTTGATGAGCGACAGGCGCTGGTCGAAGGGGTAGAAGGTGCTCTTCGCGGCGTTGAGCGTCAACCACTCCACGTCATCGAGGGTCCAGCCGAAGGCGTCCGCGCAGGCGGCGAACTCACTCGAGAGCGTGATCCCGCTCATGAGGCGGTTGTCGGTGTTGAGGGTCACGCGGAACCGAAGCCGGCGCAGCAGCTCGATGGGGTGGGCCGCGATCGAGGCCGCGGCGCCGGTGTGGACGTTGGAGGTGGGACAGACCTCGAGGGGGATCCGACGGTCGCGCACGTAGTTGGCGAGACGACCCAGGCGGTACTCGCCGTCGACATTGGTGAGGTCGTCCACGATCCGCACGCCGTGGCCGAGCCGCTCGGCGTCACAGAACTGCACGGCCTCCCAGATCGAGGGGAGTCCGAAGGCCTCGCCGGCGTGGATCGTCATGTGGAAGTTCTCGCGCTGAACGAGGTGGAAGGCGCTGAGGTGCTTGGTCGGGGGGAAGCCGTCCTCGGGTCCGGCGATGTCAAAGCCGCACACGCCCTGGTCGCGGTGGGAAACGGCGAGTTCGGCGATGGTCTCGCTCAGGGCGGCCTGGCGCATGGCCGAGAGGATCGCGCGCACCACGATGGTGCGTCCCTCGCGGCGCGCGTCGGCGCTGCCGCGCGAAAAGCCGGCGAGCACCGCGATGACGACCTGATCGAGGGTGAGGCCGCGTTCGGTGTGCAGCTCGGGGGCGAAGCGGACCTCGGCGTAGACGACGCCGTCGCGCGCGAGGTCGAGGGCGCACTCGGCGGCGACGCGCTCGAGGTGCTCGCGGGTCTGCATCACCGCGGTCGTGTGGGCGAAGCCCTCGAGGTAGCGCACGAGGTCACTGCCCGGCGCGTCGGCGATGAACCACTTCGCGAGCACCTGCGGGTCCGACGTCGGCAGACCGGTGTAGCCCACCTCGCGGGCGATCTCCAGCACGGTCGCGGGTCGTAGCCCCCCGTCGAGGTGGTCGTGCAGCAGGACCTTGGGGGCGCGGGCGATGAGGTCAGGCGTCAACGTCGGGCCAGGCATGGAGTCAGGCTACTCGCGCCGGTCTGGTCAGCCGATGCGTTCGAACAGTAGCGCCGTCGGTGCGGGTGCCTCGTCCGCGATGGTGACGGCGCTCGCGATCGTGGCCCGGCCGAGCTCGAGGCGCGCATCGTCGTCGGCGTAGAGCTCGAAGAGCGGCTGGCCGGCGACGACCTCGTCACCGGCGACGACGAGGCAGCGCACCCCCGCGCCGGCGCTGACCGGGTCCTCCTTTCGCGCCCGACCGGCGCCGAGGCGCCACGCGGCGACGCCCACGTCGAGGGCGTCCACGCGCTGGACGATCCCGTCGTGGGGTGCGGTGACGACGGACGCCTTCGCGGTGGTCGCGATGGCCGCGTCGGGATCGCCGCCTTGGGCGGCGATCATGGCCCGGTAGACCTCGTAGGCCGATCCGTCGTCGAGGCGGGTCTCGGGGTCGACGTCGAGGCCCGTGAGTTCGAGCATCACTCGTGCGAGGGCGAGTGTGAGGGCTCGGACGTCGGTGGGGCCGCCCCCGCGTAGGACCTCTATCGACTCGGCGACCTCGATCGCGTTGCCGATCGCCTGGCCGAGGGGCGCGTCCATGTTCGTGAGCTGGGCGACGGTGGCGAGTCCGTGGTCGGCGCCGAGGGCGACCATCGTGCTCGCGAGTTCGAGGGCGCGGTCGTGATCCTTGATAAAGGCCCCGCGGCCGACCTTCACGTCGAGCAGGAGCGCACTGGTGCCCTCGGCGATCTTCTTAGACATGATCGAGGACGCGATGAGCGGGATCGACTCCACGGTGCCGGTCACGTCGCGCAGCGCGTAGAGCTTGCGGTCGATGGGTGCGAGGCCGGCCCCGGCCGCGCAGATCACCGCGCCGACCGATTCGAGCTGGGCGTAGACCTCGTCGTTGGAGAGCACCGCGCGCCAGCCCGGAATGGTCTCGAGCTTGTCGAGCGTGCCGCCGGTGTGTCCGAGGCCGCGCCCCGAGAGCTGGGGCACCGCCGCGCCGCAGGCCGCCACGAGCGGGGCGAGGATGAGCGAGATCTTGTCGCCGACGCCGCCCGTGGAGTGCTTGTCCACGGTCGGGCGCGAGAGCCCGCCCAGGTCGAGCCGTTCGCCCGAGTCGACCATTGTCGCGGTCCAGGCGCGCAGTTCGCGCGCCGAGAGCCCGTTGAAGAAGACCGCCATCAAGAGTGCCGACATCTGCTCGTCGGCGACGACACCCCGGTTGTAGGCGTCGAGCACCCAGTTGATCGCGTCCTCGTCGAGGGCGTGCCCGTCTCGCTTGGTGGTGATGACGTCGACGGCCGAGGTCACGAGCGCGTGGCGAGGTCGTCGGGTCCGAAGGCGTCTGGCAGCAGTGTCGCGAGTGCGCGCGCGGGCCGCGAGGGCCCGTCGTCGACCAGTAGGCCGGCGCCGCCGTGCTCGAAGAGCAGCTGGCGACACCGTCCACAGGGCGAGAGCGGCGCGCCGTCCCCGGCCACGATCGCGACGGCTACGAGCGTGCCGCCGCCCACGCGCGCGAGGTCGCTCACGAGCGAGCACTCCGCGCACAGGGTGAGCCCGTAGCTGGCGTTCTCGACGTTGGCGCCTTCGACGACGGTGCCGTCCTCGGTCAGGGCGGCGGCGCCGACCCGCACCGATGAGTACGGGGCGTAGGCGTGGGAGCTGGCGGCGAGTGCGCGGGCGCGCAACGTCCCCCAGGGGATGTCACGAGGGTCAATCACGCCATCACAGTACACTGCTGCCCGTATGAGACCGCCGCGCCAGTCCACGATCCGCATCGCCGAGGAGGTCGCCGACGCGATCGCTCACGCCCGACCAGTCGTCTGCCTGGAGACGACGATCGTCGTGCACGGGTTGCCCCACCCCGAGAACCTCGAGGTCGCCGCGCAGTGCGAGGCCGCGGTGCGAGCGGCCGGCGCGGTCCCGGCCACCATCGGCCTACTTGACGGCCGGGTCGTCGTCGGACTCGGACTCGACGAGCTCGAACGACTCGCCGAGCCCGAACGCGCCAGCGCCAAGCTCTCCTCGCGCGACCTCGGACTCGCCCTCGCGCTCGGGCGCGACGGGGCCACGACCGTCGCGGGCACCATCGCCGTCGCCAGTCGCGTCGGGATCGAGGTGATGGCGACGGGCGGTCTCGGCGGCGTGCACCGTGACGCGGCGCGCACGTTCGACGAGTCCAACGACCTCACCACGCTGTCGCGCACGCCGGTGCTCGTCGTCGCCTCAGGCGTGAAGTCGATTCTCGATGTCGGGGCGACCCTCGAGCGACTGGACTCCCTCGGGGTCCCGGTCGTCGGGTACCGCACCGACCGGTTCCCCGGCTTCTACCGCGCCGACTCGGGCTTCGCGCTGGACTGGTCGGTCGAGTCGGCGACCGCGGCCGCGGCCGCCTTCGCCGCGCACCGCGATTACAGCCCGACCGGCTTCCTGCTCGCCAACCCCGTCGGCCCTGACGAGGAGCTCGACGGGGAGCTCCACGACGCGGCCCTCGCCAGTGCCCTCGCGCTCGTCGCGTCGACGGGCGTCACGGGTAAGGACGTCACCCCGGTGCTGCTCGGTGAGTTCGCGCGCTTCAGCGCCGGCGCGAGTGTGGCGACCAACCGCGCCCTCGTCGTCGCCAACGCCGCCCTCGCCGGTGAGGTGGCGGTGGCGTTGGCCGAAACGCGACCGTGAGGCCGCGCGTCACGCTGATTGGTGACGTCATGCTCGACGTCGTCACGCGTCCGCTCGGTCCGGTCCAAGCGACCAGTGACACGGCGTCGACGACCGTCGTCGGGCGCGGGGGATCGGCGGCGAACGCGGCCGTTGGACTGGCGCGCGCCGGGTGCGACGTGACCTACGTCGGTGCCGTCGGACGTGACCCCGCGGCCGACGTGCTGCGCGCGCTCTTCGAGTCGGCCGGGGTCGCAACGCGCCTCCAGGTCGTCGACGCGCCGACCGGCGTCGTCGTCGCGATCGTCGACGGCTCGGGTCAGCGCGCGATGTTCACGAGTCGCGGGGCCAACGCGCAGTTGCGCGGGGCGCACGTGGCGAGCGCGCTCGCCGAGGGCGCTGACCACGTGCACGTCTCGGGCTACACCGTGCTCGACGAGCGCACGCGTGATGTCGCGCGAACCGCGATCGACGTCGCGCGGGGCCGCGGCACGCCGGTCTCGGTGGACGCCTGTTCGCTCGGTCCGCTACGCGCGATGGGCGCGGATCACTTCCTCGCCGCGGTGGCGGGCGCGACGACGATCTTCGCCAACGAGGAGGAGGCCGAGCAGCTCGGCGGTGGCTCGCTCGAACGCGCACTGACCCGGCTCACGGACCTGTTCGCGGAGGTGGTGGTGACCCTCGGGTCGCGCGGCGCGCTCGTGCGCAGTGACGAGGGTGAGGTTCGCGTCGCGGCGAGCTCGCACCGCGTCCTTGACACGACCGGGGCCGGGGACGCCGCCACCGGCGCCTACCTCGCGGCGCGGTTACGGGGCTCGTCGCGTCGCGCGGCCCTCGAGGCCGCCATGGCCGCTGCGGCCGACGTGGTGAGCGGGTTGGGCGCGGGTTAGTCGCGCTTGTAGGGCAGGCCGTCGGCGGCGGGCGGGCGCACCCGTCCGATGAGTCCCGAGACCACCGCGATGGTGATCACGTAGGGGAACATCCCGAGGATCTCGGTCGGTACCGGCACCTGGTAGGTCTGGAGGTTGTCGGCGAGGTAGACCGACAACCCGAAGAGCACCGACGCCACGACCGCCCCCGACGGGCGCCAGCGCCCGAAGATCAGTGCCGCGAGGGCGATGTAGCCCAGTCCCGAGGTGTAGCCCGGCTGGAACTGACCCTGGGAGGCCATGAACGCGACGCCGCCGACCCCGGCGATCGCGCCACCCATGATGACGTTGGCGTAGCGCACGCCGATGACCTTGATGCCGACCGAGGCCGCCGCCTGGGGGTGCTCGCCGACCGCGCGCACCCGCAGTCCCCAGCGGGTCTTGAAGAGTGCGAAGCTCACGAGGGCGACGAGCACGATCATGAGGTAGAAGAAGCCGGTCTGGTCGAAGAAGACCGGTCCGATGACCGGGATCTTGGACAGCAGGGGGATGGGCAGGTTGGGTGCGAGGTTGCCCGTGTTGTACTGGGGGAACGGCGTGAAGACCTGCAGGTTCAAGTAGGAGGAGAGGCTGCCGAGCATCGTGACGAGCACGACGCCGACGATGATCTGGTCCGAGAGGTAGCGCAGC
>JAJXXB010000020.1 GCA_021781315.1 Actinomycetes bacterium
GGAACCCTCCCACTGGGTGGTGTCGGAGGCGGGACTTGAACCCGCACGCCCCTAAGGGCACCAGCCCCTCAAGCTGGCGCGTCTGCCTATTCCGCCACTCCGACGCGGACTTACATCTTAGCCAATTCGCCCGGGCGACTAACTCCCGCTCGGGGCCGTCACCGTGTTCCACCCCGTGATTTCGTCCGTGAATCCGGGCACCGAGAGCGAGCCGTTGACTCCCCCGACCGTGCTCGTCCACGCCACGAGAGACGGCGGCGTGAAGAGGGGCCGGACCCAGTAGGAGGCGAGAAGCAGCTTGTCGAGTTGCTGCCACGTGGCAACCGCAGCCGCTGGATTGAAGTTGGCCTGGGCCCGGGCATAGAGAATGGCGGCAAAGGGCAGACTGAGTCCGCTCGGGTACGTGTCGGGATACGCCGGTCCCGTGAAGGAGCGCGCCGTGTAGAGCGGCGACGTGGACGTGGGGCGAGAGAAGACGGCCACGTCCACGTGGCTCTGAGCGACGCTCTGGGCGGCCGACAAGTCGCTGCTCACGTCGTGAATGGCCACGTTAATGCCGGCCGAACGCCAGGCCGCGGCGACCAAGTTCGTCGTCTTTCGATCGATGTAACTCGGACCGGTGGCGATGGTGACCGCGAGAGGCACCCCAGTTGCGCTCTGCCAACGTCCCTGGACTTTGACGAATCCCGCGCTCGTCAGGGCACCCGGCGCGCAGGCGGCGCAATCAGCCACCCCGACACTTCCCGTGGGTAGCGTCGTCGTGGCTTGCGTCGTCGGGGTCTGGCTGCTCGGACCGGTACCGGCCCCGCCGGGATAGTTGACCTGGCCCTGGGAGTAGAGGACCGAGGCGGCGACCGACGGCGAGAAGGTCACCGAGCCCCAGAGCTGGTTGATCAGGTCCTGACGGTTGACGAACCAGCTGAGGCCCTCGCGCACCAGGATCCGACGCGTCGTCACGCTCTGGGGCGCGAACGTCATCTCTTCGATGGCTGAGACGTTGCCCAGGTGGCTGGACATCCAGGGCTTCGTACTCAGCTGTTGCAGCGCACCAGTCGTCACGGAGTAGGAGTAGCCGGCATAGAGCGTCGAGGACGTCGCCGGCAGCGCGCCGTCGGCGACCAGAACCAGGCGACCGTAGCGACCCGGATCCAGGCTCCAGCGCGGGTTCATCGCCAGCACGATGCGCGACGTCGTGGCCGAGCGAACGACGTACGGCCCCAGGCTGGGTCGGTTCACGAGGTTCGCGATGTCACAGCCCGTCGGCGAGCCCGGAGCTTCGACGTCGCGAAAGAGGTGGTTCCAGTTCGCGTAGGGGCTCGAGAACGTGGCCGTCACGCTGAGACCCTTGCCGCTCACCTTGAGGGTTCGGATCGCCCGGTAGCCGTCGGAGAGTACGCTCGCGAGGTTGCGCGCGCGGCGCCACCACGCGGCGAGGTCCTCGCCGGTGAATGCCCGTCCGTCACTCCAGAACTGGTGGGGCGCAATCGTATAGACCACGGTCTCGGGCGAGAGCGACACCAGTTCGGCCGAGGCGATCGGACCGCCGACGCCCACCAGGTTGCCGTTGGGATTGGTGGAAAAGGCCGACGGCAGGAGCAGGTCATCGATCGCGTTATTCGTGGCGGTGGCCCCGGGATCGAGGAACCCGCAGCCGTTGAAGGGTCCCGGCAGCGACACGATCAGGGTGCGCTGGTTGTCGGTGACCGACTGGGCGGGTGCCACGCTCGCAAAGAGGAGGGTCGCCGCGAGGAGCCCGGCCGCGCTACCGAGCGCGCGCCCTAGGGCCCGACGCTGCACGGCCACCTACTGCAGGCGCAGGTCGAGCGTCAGCGTCGCGAAGGTGAAGACGAGGGCCACCGCGACGGTGAGGCGGTCCAGGTTGCGCTCGACAACGGTCGAACCCGCGGCCGCCTGGCCGATGGTGCCGCCCATCATCTCGGAGATGCCCCCACCCCGGCCGGAGTGCAACAGGACGAGAAAGACCAGTCCCACGGCCGAAATAGCCTCAATGACAATAAAAGCCCAGGTGAACACGGCTTACCTCCGATTAGCCAGTCCAGCGTAGCAGTCATCACACGCTCGGATGATGGCGACGAAGGATTCCGCTTTCAGGCTCGCCCCGCCCACCAAGAAGCCGTCGACGCCTCCCTGGACGAGGATGGCCGCGGCGTTGTCACCCGTGACCGATCCGCCGTAGAGGACGCGCGCCTCGCCACAGCCGAGGGCGGCGAGTTCGCGGCGCAGCACTGTGCCCATCTGGGCGATCTGCTCGGGCGTGGCGCTGCGACCCGTGCCGATCGCCCAGATCGGCTCGTAGGCCACGCTGACCAGGGCCCGGGACTTCTCCTCGAGGCCCGAGAGAGCACTCACTAGTTGTGCCGAGACCACCGACTCGTACTCGCCGGCGTCGCGCGCGGCCTCGTCTTCGCCCACGCAGAGCACCGCGTTCGCACCGCTTCGCACCACGGTGCGCAGTGTCGCGGCGACGACCTCGTCGTCCATCGCGTAGTGCGCGCGCCGCTCGGAGTGCCCCACGAGCACCCAGGTGACCCCGAGGCGCGCCAGCATCGCCTGGCTGACCTCGCCCGTGTGGGCGCCGGCCTCGTGGGGATTGACGTGCTGGGCGGCCAGGGCGACGCTCGAGCGCTCCGCCTCGAGCACCGAGGCGACACTGCGCAGGTCCACGAAGGGTGGGGCGATCACGGCGTCGGTATGCGCGCTGGGCTGGTTCTTCAACAGCACCGAGAGCTGCTGGGTCAAGTGGACGGCCTCGACGAAGTCGAGGTTCATCTTCCAGTTGCCGATGACGAGGGGACGGTTCACGCGAAGGGACTTTCTCTGAGGGCCCGCAGTCCGGGCAGATCACCGAATTCGACGAGTTCGAGCGAGGCGCCCCCGCCGGTCGAGACGAAGCTGACCTCGTCCTCGAGGCCCAACTGGTCAAGGGCCGCGACCGAGTCGCCACCGCCCACCACCGAGAGGGCCGAGGAGCGGGCCACCGCGCGCGCGACCGCCGCGGTGCCGGCGAGGAAGCGCGGATCCTCAAAGAAGCCCACCGGACCGTTCCAGAGGATCGTGCGCGCCGAGGCGATCGTGTCTTCGAAGAGCGCGATGGACCTCTCTCCGATATCAAAGCCCTCGTGATGCTCGGGGATGTTCGCGCCGAAGTCGATGGGCTGGCTCGCGCCCCCGGCGGGCCCGACGGGGTCGCCGTCGGCGAGTCCGCGGCTGTCCAGGGGGATGACGACCTTGCCGGATTCGAGCAGTCGGCCGCACTCGTCGAGAAGATCGGCGTTGAAGAGCGACGAACCGATGCTGCGCCCCTGGGCGGCTTCGAAGGTGTAGGCCATGCCGCCACCGACGATGACGGTGTCGGCCCGGTCCACCAGAACCTTCACGATGCCGAGCTTGTCGGCGACCTTGGCCCCGCCCACGATGGCCACGAAGGGCCGCGCCGGGTTGGCGAGCAGCGAGAGGATTGTCTCGACTTCGCGCGCGAGGTTGGGCCCGGCGGCACTCGGCACGAGCGTCGGCGGGATCATGATCGAGGCGTGTGCGCGGTGCGAGGCCCCGAAGGCCTCGTTCACGTAGTAGTCGATCCCCGCCACCAGGCTCTTGCCGAAATCCGGGTCGTTCGCCTCCTCGCCGGGGTGAAAGCGCAGGTTCTCCATCAGCTCGACCTCGGGGGCCAACTCGGCGAGGCGGCGGCGAATCGGGGCCACCGAGAACTCCTCGACCACGCGACCCTTGGGGCGGCCGAAGTGGGTGGCCGCGACCACGCTCGCCCCGCGACTACTCAGGTCGCGAAAGAGCGGCAGCGCCGCGCGCAGGCGAAAGTCGTCGGTCACCTCGAGGCGGCCGTCGACGCTGGCGACCGGCACGTTGAAATCCACCCGCACCAGGACTCGCTTGCCCGCGAGGTCCCAGCGCTCGTGGCGCGGCAGGTCCACCGCTACGAGCCGACGCGCGCGGTGAGATCCACCAGGCGGTTCGAGTATCCCCACTCGTTGTCGTACCAGCCGAACACCTTGACGAGGGACTTCTCGTCGTCGATCGGCTGGACCATGGTCATCTTCGAGTCGAAAGTGCACGAGGCCGGGCTACCCACGATGTCCGAGGAGACGATCGGCTCGTCGGTGTAGACGAGTACGCCCGACAGAGCCCCGGCCGCGGCCGCGGCGAAGGCGGCGTTGACCTCCTCGACGCTGGTCTTGCGCACGATCGCCGTGAAGTCGGTGATCGAGCCGTCGGGCACGGGCACGCGCAGGCTGGTGCCGTCCAGGCGCCCCTTCATCGAGGCCAGGACGAGGCTCGTGGCCCGGGCCGCGCCCGTCGAGGACGGCACGATGTTCACCGCGGCGGCGCGCGCGCGGCGCAGGTCGCTGTGGGTCAGGTCGAGCAGGTTCTGGTCGTTGGTGTAGGCGTGGATCGTGGTCATGAGACCCGTCTGGACGCCGAAGGAGTCGTCGAGGACCTTGACCATGGGCACGAAGCAGTTCGTGGTGCACGAGGCGTTGGAGATCACGAAGTGCTTCGCGGGATCGAACTCGCCGTCATTGACGCCCATCACGAAGGTCGCGTCGACGTCGCTCGCCGGCGCCGAGATGATCACGCGCTTCGCGCCCGCGCTCAGGTGCACCGCGGCGGCCTCGCGGCTGGTGAAGCGGCCGGTCGACTCGATGACGACGTCGACGTGGAGATCGGCCCACGGCAACTTGGCGGGATCACGCTCGGCGAGCACCGCGATGGAGCGATCCCCCACGCGCATCACGCTGTCGTCGACCGTGACGCTCTCGGCCAGGCGTCCCTGGGTCGAGTCGTACTTGAGTAGATGCGCGTTCGTCGCCGGCGAGGTGAGGTCGTTCACCGCCACCACCTCGACGTTCGCGTGGGCGAGCGACGCCCGCAGGTACCCCCGGCCGATTCGGCCGAATCCGTTGATCCCTACCCGTATCGTCACGCGCTTCCCTTCGTTCGACGAGCGCTCTCGAGCACTCGGGCCAATTTTTGCACATCGTGCACCAGGCCATTGGCGCCCGCCACGTCCGCGACGATCGTGGGAACGTCGCAGGGGTCGAGCGCGAAGGGACTCGATGAATCCACGATCACGAGATCAGGCCGCACGCCGTGGACGTGCAGCGCCCGCACGTGGTCGTCCAGGCTCGCCCCGGCCGTCTCGGGCACCTCGGGGCGAAGGTTGGCGACGTAGACGCGCGTGGCGCGCGTACCGGCGAGCGCCTGGGTGATGCCCGGTACCACGCAGGCCGCCAGCACGCTGGTGTAGAGCGAGCCGGGACCGATCACGACCAGTTCGGCTCGCTCGATGGCCTCCACCGCGGCGATGGGGGCGGCCGCGTTGGCCGGCTCGACGGCGATGCGACGAATGCCCGAGGAACGCGCCACCGTGGTTTGGCCGCGCGCCGGGCCCTCCTCAGTGGCGGCCACCAGGACGACCCCCTCGCAGCTCGCCGGCACGATGGTGCCGCGCACCCCCATCACCTGGGCCAAGGCGGCGACCGACTCTTCGAGGTCGCCCGTCGCGTCGATCAGTCCGACCAGCAACAGGTTGCCGACCGCGTGCCCGCTCAACTCGCCGACGCTGAAGCGATGTTCGAAGGACGCGGTGAGCGGGTTCTCGGGATCGGCCAGGGCGACCAGACACTTGCGCAGATCGCCCACGGCCGCGACGTTGAGCATGGCCCGCAGCCGACCGGTCGATCCCCCGTCGTCGGCGACCGAGACCACGCCCGTGACGTCGTCGCCGAGGCTCTTCAACGCCCGCAGGGTGACCGCGGTGCCGTGTCCGCCGCCGACCGCGACGACCCTCATCGAGCGACGTCGCGGTGAAAGACGGCGTTGGGCAAACCCAGTCGTCGGCGCAGCTCCTCGGCGATGGCCACCGAGCGGTGGCGCCCGCCGGTGCAGCCGATCGCCACCGACAGGTACGACTTGCCCTCGTGGACGAAGGCCGGGATCTGCCAGGTGAGTAGGTTCACCACGTCACGCAAGAAGTGCTCGGCCGGCTCCTGTTCGAGCACGTAGCGCGCGACCGGTTCGTCGAGACCGGTCAAGGGACGCAACTCTTCGATCCAGTGGGGATTGGGCAGGAACCGGCAGTCAAAGACCAGGTCCACGTCGCGCGGGATGCCGTTCGCGTAGCCAAAGGAGACCAGGGAGACGCGCATCGACTGGTTCGCGGGATCACGCGTGAAGATCTCCACGATGCGCGAGCGCAGCTGATTCGTGTTCGTCGAGCCGGTGTCGATCACCAGGTCGGCGGCGTCGCGGATCGACTGGAGCGAGGCCCGCTCGCCGGCGATCGAGTCCGCCAGGGTCGGCGCCGGGAATGGGTGGCGGCGCCGGGTTCCCTCGAACCGGCTGATCAACACCTCGTCGGGGGCGTCGACGAAGAGGATCTTCGCGCCGTCGTGCATCGCCTGGAGCTCGCGTTCGACCGCCAGCAGCGCGTCGGGCTGGACCCGCCCACTGCGTCCGACCACGAAGGCGACCCCCGCGTAGTCCGGTGAACCGGCCGCCGCCAGCTCACCGACGCGCGCGATCAGCTCGAGCGGCAGGTTGTCGATGACGAACCAGCCCAGGTCCTCCAGCGCGGCCGAGACCGTGGAGCGCCCGGCGCCGGACATCCCGGTGACCAGCAAGACCTCACTCATGCGCTTCCTTCGCGGGCCGTGGCGGTTCCGGAGCCCGAAAGTGATCGTAGATCCTGCGGGCCACCTCCTCGGGCAGCCACGAGAGGGCGGCGAGCTCGTCGAAGTTGGCCCGACGGATCGCGTCGAGCGAACCCATCTCGGCGAGCAGACGGTCGCGCCGCGCCGGTCCCAGTCCCGCGACGCCGCTCAGGCTGCTCTCGAGCATTGAGCGGCCCCGCTTGGAGCGGTGGAAGGTGATGGCGAAGCGGTGGGCCTCGTCGCGCACCCGCTGGACCAGGTACAGGCTCTCGCTGGCGCGCTCGAGAGCGACCGGCTCGGTCCGTCCGGGCCGATAGAGCAGCTCTTCACGTTTGGCCAGCGCCACGAACTCGACCTCCTCGGCGACACCCGCCTCACGCGCCGCGGCCAGCGCCGCGCTGAGCTGGGCCGGCCCGCCGTCGATGATGATCAGGTCGGCGCGCGGGAACTTCGTCGCGCCCTCGTCGCGCCAGTGCGCGAGGCGCCGGCGCACCACCTCGTTCATCGCGCCCACGTCGTCGTTGCCGTGGATCTCTTTGACGTTGAAGTGCCGGTAGTCGCTCTTCTTGGCCACGCCGTCTTCGAAGACGACCATGGAGCCTACGTAGTTGGTCCCCTGGAGATGGCTCATGTCGAAGCACTCGATGCGATAGGGCGCGCGGGCCAGTCCCAAGGCCGCGCCGAGCTCCTGGAGCGCGCGAGAACGCACGTTGTGGTCGCTCGCGCGGCGCAACGTGTCGCGATCGATGACCGCGCGCGCGTCGGTCGCCGCCAGGGCCAGCACGCGACGCCGCCGCCCGCGCTGGGGCACCACCACGTCGACGGGCCGCTCGCGGGTCGCGGCCAGGTACTCCATCGTCAGCGTCGACAGGGGCGCCTCGACGACCAACGTGGCCGGTATCGAGTCGGCCTCGGGGTAGAGCTCGGGGGCCGCGCGTTCGAGAATCTCGGCGTCGGACTCGTCCATCGAGCGGTCCACCAACGAGACGCTTCGCCCCACGATGCGCCCGTGACGAACGCGAAATCGCACCAGGGCGGCGCGTCCGCCCTCGAGCGCGACCACGATCACGTCGAGGTTCGAATGGTCGTCGAGCACAACGCTCTGGTCGCTCGCGGCGCGCTCGAGTGCCGCGAGGGCGTCGCGCAGCCGCGCGGCCGCCTCGTAGTGCTGGGCGCGCGAGGCGGCCTCCATCTGGGCGTGGAGGGTCCGGGTGAGGTGGCGCACGTCGCCCTCGAAGAAGCGCACCCACGAGCCGACGAGTTCGCGATAGCCCTCGGCGTCGATCTTGCCGGCGCAGGGGCCCGAGCACTTGTGAATGTCATAGAGCAGGCAGGGCCGGCCGATGCGCTCGTGGTAGTTGTACTTGTGGGTCGTGCACGAGCGCAGCGGATAGGCCTGGAGGAGTTCGTCGATCGAGCGGCGCAGCGCGCCGACGTTGACGAAGGGGCCGAAGTAGCGCACGCCGCGCTGACGCTGGCCGCGGGTGATGAAGGGCGCCGGGAAGGTCGCCTTGACGTTGATGCCCACGAAGGGGAACGTCTTGTCGTCCTTCAAGAGCATGTTGTAGCGCGGCTGGTTGGCCTTGATGAGCTCGTTCTCGAGCACCAGCGCGTCGACCTCGCTGGGGGTGACGATCCACTCGACGCTGTCGGCCTCGTCCATCAGCGCGCGGGTCTTGACGCTGAGTGCGTCGGCGCGCTGGAAGTAGCTCGAGAGCCGCTGGGCCAGCACGCGGGCCTTGCCCACGTAGATCACGTCGCCGCGGGCGTTGCGAAAGAGGTAGCAGCCACTCGCGCGCGGAATGCCCGAGGGCTTCTTCACGACCGCGCGAGCACCTCGGCGAGGACCCGCCCGGTCGCGGTGTCGAGCGAGGCGACGTGCTCGGGTGTGCCCTCGCCCACGACCCGCCCGCCACGGCGTCCACCTTCGGGGCCGAGGTCGATCACCCAGTCCGCGGTCTTGATGACGTCGAGGTTGTGCTCGATCACGAGCACCGTGTTGCCCTGGTCGACCAATCGGTGCAGCACGTTCAAGAGGCGGTTGACGTCCTCGAAGTGCAGTCCGGTGGTCGGCTCGTCCATGACGTAGAGGGTGTGGCCGGTGGGTCGGCGCGCCAGCTCGGTCGCGAGCTTGACGCGCTGGGCCTCGCCGCCCGAGAGGGTCGGCGCCGGCTGACCGAGGCGCACGTAGCCCAGGCCCACGTCGGCCAGGCTCTGGACGTGGCGAAGGATCGCCGGCTGGCGATCGAAGAAGGTCAGGGCCTCGTCGATGGGCATGTTGAGCACGTCGGCGATCGACTTGTCGCGGTAGCGGATCTCGAGGG
>JAJXXB010000252.1 GCA_021781315.1 Actinomycetes bacterium
CACGTCCATCACGAATCCCAGCAACGAGATGATCTCCTCTTGCAACTGCTCGTCGGTGCAATAGATGTGGCTGTCGTCCTGGGTGAAACCGCGAATGCGCATCAGCCCGTGCAGGGTGCCGGCGCGCTCGTAGCGATAGACCGTGCCGAGCTCGAAGAGCCGCAGCGGCAGTTCGCGGTAGCTGCGGGCCCGGCTGCGAAAGATCAGGCAGTGCATCGGGCAGTTCATCGGCTTCATGTAGTACGTCCCGTTGTCCATCTCCATGGGCGGGTACATGCCGTCTTTGTAGAAGCCGAGGTGACCGGAGGTCTCAAAGAGGCGCGCGTTGGCCAGGTGCGGCGTGACCACGAACTCGTAGCCGCCCTCCAAGTGGCGCGCCCGGCTGAAGTCCTCCATCTGCTTGCGCACGATGCCCCCGCGCGGGTGCCACACGGCCAGTCCCCCGCCGAGCTCGCTGGGAAAACTCAGCAGGTCGAGCTCGGTCGCCAGACGACGGTGGTCGCGCTTCTCGGCCTCGGCGAGCTGGTGCAGGTGGGCGGCCAGGGCGTCGGCCGACTCCCAGGCCGTGCCGTAGACGCGCTGGAGCTGAGGCCGCTTCTCGTCGCCCCGCCAGTAGGCACCGGCCACGCGCATCAGCTTGAAGTGACCCAGGCGCTTGGTCGAGGGAACGTGCGGTCCCCGGCACAGGTCGACGAAGCCCTCGGCGTTGGCGTAGACCGACACGACCGGCCCTGCCGAGACCTCGCCGAGATCCTCGTCGTCGCTGGCTCCCTCTTTGACCTTGGTGATGATCTCGCGCTTGAAGGGCTGGTCCGCGAAGACGGCCAGGCCGTCCTCGATGGACATCTCGCGGCGCGTGAAGGGCTGGTCCTCGGCGACGATCGCGCGCATGGCGGTCTCGATGCGCGCGAGGTCCTCGTCGGTGAAGTGGGCCCCGCCGGGCAGTTCGAAGTCGTAGTAGAAGCCGTTCTCGATCGCCGGTCCGATCGCGTACTTCGCCCCCGGCCAGAGACGCGTGACGGCCTGGGCCATCACGTGGGCCGTCGAGTGGCGCAGGACCTCGCGCCCGTCGGCGCTCGCGGGCGTGACGATTCCCACGTGGGCGCCGTCGGGCACTATCGCCGCGAGGTCGGTCAGGGCGCCGTCGATCCGTGCGGCCAGGGCGTCCTTGGCCAAGCGCGCGCCGATGGACGCCGCGACGTCGGCCGCCGTCGAGCCCGCGGGCAGGGATTTGTGGGACCCGTCAGGAAGAACAACGTCAATTTCGGCCATGGCTGCCCTTCATGTCCTACAGAGTAACGCCGAGCAACGCCGCGGCCGAAGCGACGTTGTAGCCCGCGTGGGCCGCGTCGTCGATCGCGCGAACGGCACCGGGCGTGTCGAGGTCGTCGTCGAGCGCGCCGCGCACCTCGTCGAGCACCGCGCCCCCGCGACCCGAGGTCAGCGTCGAGCGCCACGTCGCCAAGCGTGAGACGGCCGTGCTGAGCAGTTCGTCGCGCCACTCCCAGTCCTCGCGGTAGTGCTGGTCGAGCAGGGCCAGACGCACCGCGGCGGGCTCGGCCGCGGCCACGAGGTCGCCCACGAAGACGAGGTTGCCGAGGGACTTGGACATCTTGGTACCGTCCAGGCCCACCAGTCCGACGTGGAGCCAGTGCTTGACGAAGGCGGTGCCGGTGACGGCCTCGCTCTGGGCCGCTTCGCACTCGTGGTGGGGAAAGGCCAGATCGCGTCCGCCACCGTGCACGTCGAGGGTCTCGCCGAGGTCGCGCAGCGCCAGCGCCGAGCACTCGATATGCCAGCCGGGCCGGCCGGCGCCCCAGCGCGACTCCCAGGCCGGCTCGTCCTCGAGCGAGGGCTGCCAGAGCACGAAGTCGAGGGGATCGCGCTTGCGCGGATCGTCCGGTCGCCCGCCGTGGGTCGCGGCCAGTTCGAGCATCGCCGCGTGGCTCTCGTGGCTGACCTGGCCGAAGCGCGGGAACTTGGCGACCTCGAAGTAGACGTAACCGTCGACCTGGTAGGCGAGTCCGGCGTCGAAGGTTTGACCGATCAGCGTGAGGATCTCGGGGATCGCCCCGGTGGCGCGCGGCTCGCTGTAGCAGGCGAGCAGGTTGAGGTGCGCCATGTCGCGTTCGAACTTGGCCATCTCCTGGGCGGCCAGGTCCAGGTAGTTCACGCCGAGCTCGCGGGCCTTTCGCAAGATGTCGTCGTCGACGTCGGTCACGTTGCGCACGCAGCGCGTCTCGTGTCCCATGTCGCGCAGGCGCCGCTGGAGGACGTCAAAGGTCAGATAGACGTAGGCGTGGCCGAGGTGCGCCGAGTCATAGGGCGTGATCCCGCAGCTGTACATCGTGACGATCGGACCCGCCTCGAGCGGGTAGGTGCCACGTCGAGCCGTGTCGTAGAGCTGCATCAGATCGACAGCCCCGCGAGCGTGACGTAGCTGTGCGCCTTGTGGCGGATGTTGATCGAGATGCACACGGCGGTGAAGGCCTCGACGGCGCTGGCGAGCGACATGGTGCCCGCGATGACCGCGCGCAGACCGGGCATCTCGTTGACCAGTGCCTCGACGCGCGTGCGGGCCTCGGCGTCGTCGCCAAAGACCACGACGTCGGCGGCGAGATCGCTCTCGAGGTTCTCCATCTCGCTGGCCGGGAGGTGGTGGAACGCGCCCACGACCCGACTCTCCGGCAGCGCGGCGGCGATCTGAGCCGCCATCGAACCGCGCGGCGGGTAGAGCGGCAGCATCTCGCGACCCTCCTTGGAGAGCGCGTTCACCATCGAGATCACGATCTTGCCGGCGAGCGCCTCGCGCAACGCGCGCACCGTCGTTACCGCCGAGTCCCACGGCGTCGCCACGACCACGATCTCGCCGCGCGCGGCGTCCTCGTTGCTCGCGCCACTGATTCCGCGCGCAGCGAGTTCGCTGGCGACCTGGGCCGCGCGATCGGCGTCGCGCGAGCCCAGCACGACGTCGTGGCCCGCGGCCGCGAGTCGTCTCGCGACTCCGCGTCCCGCCGGACCCGTTCCTCCGAGTATGCCCACTGTCGTCATCGTCGTCCCCGTCCAAAGAAGTGTCGAGAGTACGCTAACAAGATGGCTCTTCTCTCTGATCACCGCATCCTGATCACCGGTGTTCTGACCGACGATTCCCTCGCCTACGGCATCGCCCAGCGCGCCCTCGAAGAGGGGGCCACCATCGCGCTCTCCGGAGCCGGCCGCGCCATGTCAATCACCCGACGCACGGCGAAGAAGCTCGGTGACGTCGGCGAGGTGATCGAGCTGGACGTGACCAACGACGACGAGATCGCCGCCGCGGTCACCGAGGTCGAGTCCCGCTTCGGCCGCCTGGACGGCCTGGTGCACGCCATCGGCTACGCGCCCGCGACCTGCCTGGGCTCGGGGATGCTGGTGGCCCCCTTCTCCGACGTGGCGACCGCCATGCAGATCTCGACCTACTCGCTCGCGGCGCTCGTCGGCGCATTCCGTCCCCTGCTCGCCAAGTCCACCGCGACCGGTGGCGCCTCGGTGATCGCCCTCGATTTCGACGGCACCCGGGCCTATCCGATGTACGACTGGATGGGCGTGATGAAGGCCGGCCTCGAGTCGCTCGGCCGCTACCTCGCGCGCGAAGTGGGCCCGGATCGCATCCGCGTGAACATGCTCGCCGCGGGCCCGATCCGCACCATGGCGGCCAAGTCGATCCCCGGGTTCTCGCTCTTCGAAGACACCTGGGCGGACCGCGCCCCCCTGGGCTGGGACGTGCACGACTCGAGCGCCGTCGCCGACACCGCGATCGCCATGCTCTCGCCGCTGCTGCGAGGAACCTCCGCCTCGATCATCCACGTCGACGGCGGCGCCCACTCGATGGGCTGACCCGCCGCGACCTCCCACGAGGTCCGGCGACCACCTACAGACGGATCTCGAAGAGCGGAAGCTCGCGCCCCGTCGAGGGCGACGTCGACGTGCCCGTCAGCACCGCGCCCTCGCGCTCCTAGAACGCCGCGGCGAAGGGATCCGACTCGATGAGCAGCACCGACCAGCCCCGCCGACGCGACTCGCGACACGCGTCGCCCAGCAGCGCCCGTCCGACGCCGCGGCGCATGTGCGAGGGCGCCACGAAGAGCAGGTCGAGCTCGGCGTCACGCTCCCCCGGCTCCTTGAGAACGTAGAAACCCAGGGCGATGTCCGCCTCGTCGACCGCGACGAAGGCCAGGCCCCGTTCGACGTGCTCGTCGCGCACGACGAGTTCGACGCGACAGCGCTCCATGAAGGCCTCGTCGTAGCCCCACGAGGCCTTCGAGACGAATGCCAACTCGCTCAGCGGTCCGGTCTCATCGAGGCGGGCCGGTCGGATCACCATGGACTCATCGTAGAAAGCCAAACCGACCAGAGGTCGTCCCCTCAACGTTCCTGGTGGGCGAACTGGGTCTCGTAGAGGTCGCGGTAGAGCCCCCCGCGGCGAGGAGCTCGGCGTGGGTGCCGCGCTGGACGATCGTGCCGTCGGCCACGACGAGGATCTGGTCGGCGTTGCGAATCGTGGAGAGTCGGTGCGCGATGACGAGCGACGTACGTGAGCTCATCGTCTCGTCCAGGGCCCGCTGGACCGCGGCCTCGCTCTCGGCGTCGAGGTGGGCCGTCGCCTCGTCCAGCACCACCAGGCGCGGGGACTTCAGGAGCAGACGCGCGAGCGCGACGCGCTGCTTCTCGCCCCCGGAGAGCCGGTACCCGCGCTCGCCCACCACGGTTTCGAGCCCCTGGGGCAGGCTCACGACCAGGTTCCAGATCTGGGCGGCGCGCAGCGCGCTCTCGAGCTCAGCGTCACTCGCGCCGGGTCGCGCGAAGACCAGGTTGGCGCGCAGGGTGTCGTGAAAGAGGTGCGCGTCCTGGGTCACCACGCCCACCGCGGCGCGCAGCGAGGCGGTCGTGAGTTCGCGCACGTCGATCCCGTTGAGACGCACCGCCCCCTCGTCGACGTCGTAGAGGCGCGAGACCAGCAGGGAGATCGTGGTCTTGCCGGCGCCCGAGGGCCCCACCAGAGCGGTCATCGTGCCCGGGGCCACCCGGAAGCTGACGTCGTGCAGCACGGGGGTGCGCGGCGTGTCCTCGAGCACCGCCACGGCCTCGAGCGAAGCCAGCGACACGTCCTCGGCGCCGGGGTAGGAGAAGGAGACACCGTCAAAGCGCAGCTCGACCGGCTCGTCGGCGAGATCGATCGCGTTCTCGTTCTCGCGGATCATCGGCTCGAGGTCGAGCACCTCGAAGAGGCGTTCGAAGGAGACCATGGCCGACATGTAGTCGATGTTGAGGTTGGACAGCTGCGTGAGCGGACCATAGAGACGGGTGAGATAGGCGGTGAGGGCCACCACGGTGCCCACGGTCATCGTTCCGCGCAGGGCGGCCACGCCGCCGAATCCGTAGGCGAAGGCCGTGGCGAGCGACGCCGTGAGTGAGAGCGCCACCAGGAAGAAGCGCTGGTACGTGGCCTGGCGCACCCCCATGTCGCGCACCTCGCCGGCGCGACCCTCGAAGGTCGCGAGCTCGTCGTGGGGGCGCCCGAAGAGCTTGACGACGAGCGCGCCCGCGACGTTGAAACGCTCGGTCATGACCATGTTCATCTCGGCGTTGAGCTCCATGCCGCGCTGGAAGAGGCTGCCCAGACGACGGCCCACGTAGCGCGCCGGCAGCAGGAACGCCGGTACCAGGACGAGGGAGACCAGGGTGATCGGCCACGAGAGGATGAACATCGTCACGAGGATGATCGTGACGAGCACGAGGTTTCCCACCACGTTGGAAAACAGGTCGGTGAAGGCCTGCTGAGCGCCGATCACGTCGTTGTTGAGCCGGCTGATCAGCGCGCCGGTCTGAGTGCGCGAGAAGAAGGCGATCGGCATCTCCTGGATGTGCGCGTAGACGCGCGAGCGAAGGTCGTAGATCAACCCCTCACCGATCACCGCCGAGATGCGCCGCTCGGCCAAGGACAGCACCGCGTCGATGATGGCCAGCGAGGCGGTCAACAACGACAGCCAGATGATCAGGCCGCTCTCGCGACGCCGGTGCGCGCTGATGATGTTGATGATCTCGCGCAGCACCAGCGGCGCCACCGAGGAGACGACGGCGTCGACGACCACCGCGGCGAGGAAGACCGCGAGGATCCCCCGGTAGGGCCGGGCGAACTCGAGGATCCGTGGCAGGGTCCCCTTCTTGAGTTCGTGGGCGAGGAGCGTGCGGTCGCGCTGCATCGAGCGCATCCCCCCGCGCACGGGACCGCGCATGCCGTGCATGCTCACGAGTAGTTCGTCACGCGGTCACGGCGCTGATGATGATCAGCACGCCTAGGGTCACCATCACGCAGCCGCCGATGGTGCGCAGCACCACGAGGCGCGTCGGCGAACCCGAGAGCCACTCGCGCGCGGTACCCGCGATGAATCCCCACGTCCCATCACTGAAGAAAGCCATGATCGAAAAGATCACCCCGAAGACGAGCAGCTGGACGGTGACGTTGCCCTTGGTGCGATCGACGAAGTGGGGAAAGACGGCGGCGAAGAAGACGAGGGACTTCGGATTCAAGACGCCCACCGTGAAGCCCTGTCGCACGATCTGCAGGGCCTGGGGCCGGCTCGCCTCGCGCTGGGTCATGGCCTGGGCGTGCTCGTGACGGTGCTTGAGCGCGTGATAGCCCAACCAGAGCAGGTAACCGCCACCCGCGAGTTGCAGAGTGATCGAAAAGGCCAGAGAGCGCGAGATCAGAGGACCCAACCCCAGGGCGACGACCACCGAGAGGATCAGCGTGCCGATCGAGTTGCCGAGCACCGTGAGCACGGCGACACTGCGCCCCCACGCCACCCCGCGCGCCAGCGTGAACAAGACGCTCGGACCGGGCACCATAATGATGACGATCGAGGCGACGAAGAAGGCCGTCAGCTGATCGGCGCTGATCACGTGGTCCTCGCGAGCATCCACTCGAGACCGCGCAGGCTCGTGCCGATCGAAAAACCGATCGTCGCGGCGAAGAGCGCGGTGGCCACTCCCACCGTCCCGCCGAGCAGCCAACCCACGATGAGGACGGACAGCTCCAGCGTCAGGCGCACGTAGACGACGCTCACGCCCAGGTGGCGGTGCAGACTGGTCATCAGCCCGTCGCGCGGGCCCGGCCCCAGACCCGTTGTCAGGTACAGGGCGCTGCCGACTCCGATCGCGCCCACCGCCGCCACCACGTAGGCGAAGCGCACCGCCAACGGCGACGGCGACGGCGCGAGGGCAACGGTGAGGTCGAGCACGTAGGCGATCACCACGAGGTTGGACAGGGTGCCAAATCCGGGCCGCTCGCGCAGGGGGAACCAGGCGAGCAGCACGACCGCACTGATCCCGGCCGTCGCCCAGCCGAGGGAGACGTGCAGGTGCGCCGCGACTCCCTGGGCGAACACGGTCCAGGGCGTCGCGCCCAGGCGCGAGCGTACGAGCAGTCCCTCACCGATGCCAAAGAGGACGAGTCCCACGTAGAGCGGAGCGAGCATCCTCGGACGCACGCCCCACGTTGAGGCCGCGCGCCAGGGCGTCGAGGGGATGCGATGGCTCAGCTTCATCACCCGTCACGCTACCGGGCGACGTGCACGCCCCTCACGCGTACTCGGCGACGGGCACGGGCGTGGGCGCGACCAGCGCCGCCGCCACCGCGGCCGCCACCAGCAGCAATGACGAGATGCCAAGAGCGAGGTCGAGCCCGTGGGCGAAGGCGCCGTAGGCGGCCTTGACGACCTGGTCGATGATGGCCTTGACACCGGCACTCGAGTTGGCCCCGTAGGCCTGCGCCCGGCTCGAGAGTGTTCCCGTCGTCAGCGCCGTGATGATCTCCGTGCGAAACGACGCGGGCACGCCGATGGCGATCAGGCGTTGCATCAGGGCGACCGTGAGCTGTCCGTTCACGATCGAACCGAGAATCGCCACCCCCGTCACCGCGCCGAGCTCGCGCGCCGTGTTGACCATCGACGCCGCCACCCCCGACTCACTCTCGGGCAGCGCGCGCAGTCCCCCCGCGGTGACCGCGACCGCGAGCACGCCGAATCCCACGCCGGCGAATCCCATCGCCCCGCCTAACTCGGTCACGCCCACGTGGGGACTGACCACCTGGTCGGTGAGCCAGACTCCCGAGGCCGCCACCACACAGCCCAACACCATGGGCAGTCGCGTGCCCACCCGGCCGACCCAGCGACCCGCCACCAGCGAGGCGATGACCATGCCCGCGAGGAGGGGTAAGAAGTCGAGCGCCAGCGTGTAGGCCGAGGCGTTGACGATCACCTCGAGGTAGAGCGCGACGAAGAAGAAGATGGAGAAGATGGAGAAGTAACTGACGTAGGCGACGAAGAGCGTCGCCACGAAGTGACGCTTGCGCAAGTGGGCGAAATTGATCATCGGCGCGCGACGAGAGCGTTCGATGACAATGAAGGCGGCTCCCGCCAAGACCGCCACGACGTAGAGGTCAATGACCACGCTGGATCGATACCCGTGGGTCTCGCCGGCGATCGTGGCGTAGGTCGCCGCGGCGAGCGAGAGCGATCCGCTGACGAACCCGCCGAGGTCCACCGCCGAGCGCTCCGGATTGACGCTCTCGGGCAAGAGGAGCAGCGCGGCGACGAAGGCGACAGCAGCGAAGGCCAGGTTGAACCAGAAGACCGCGCGCCAGGACCACACGCCCACGAGCACGCCGCCGAGCACCGGACCCAGGGCCAGGGCCAGGCCCGAGACCGCGGCCCACGCCCCGAGGGCGCGCGCCCGGGGACCCTCCTCGTGGTAGAGGTGACGGATCATCGAGAGAGTCCCCGGTTCGGAGCTGGCCGCCCCGACGCCCATGATCGCCCGTCCGACGACGAGGACCGTCGACGTGGTCGCCAGCGCGCTGAC
>JAJXXB010000225.1 GCA_021781315.1 Actinomycetes bacterium
ATACGAACTCTGATCGGGCTTTCACCCGTCGAACGCTAGACGGCGTGTGTTACGCCTCGGGCTCGGGCGCGACGTCCTCGAAGTCCACCGACGGCGGCAGCCCCTCGATTCCCTCGAAGGTGAGCGCCGGGCCGTCGGGGCCGTCGGTCGTGTCCACGACGATGGTCTGACCGGCGTGGAACTCCTTGAAGAGGATCTTCTCGCTGAGCACGTCTTCAACGTACTGCTGGACCGCGCGGCGAAGCGGCCGCGCGCCGAGCTCGGGGTCGTAGCCCTTGTCAGCGAGGTAGCCCTGCGCCGCAGCCGACAACTCGAGGCCGAGACCCTGCACCGACAACTGCTCGCGCAGCCGCGCGATGAAGAGCTGGGCGATGGCGATGACTTCGGGCTTGGTCAGCTCGTGGAAGACGATCGTCTCGTCGATGCGGTTGAGGAACTCGGGGCGGAAGTGCGCCTTGAGGGCCTGGTTGACCTTCTCCTTCATGCGCTCGTGGCTCGCGAGGTCCGACACCTTGCCAAAGCCGATCGCGGCCTTGCGCAGGTCGGCGGTGCCCAGGTTCGAGGTCATGATCAAGACGGTGTTCTTGAAGTCGACGACCCGGCCCTGGGAGTCGGTCAGGCGACCGTCCTCGAGGATCTGCAGCAGCGTGTTGAAGACGTCCGGGTGGGCCTTCTCGACCTCGTCGAACAGCACCACCGAGAAGGGCTTGCGCCGCACGGCCTCGGTCAGCTGGCCGCCTTCGTCGTAGCCCACGTAGCCCGGGGGCGAACCGACCAGCCGGCTCACGGAGTGCTTCTCCATGTACTCGGACATGTCGAGCTGGATGAGCGCGTCCTCGTCGTCGAAGAGGAACTCGGCCAGGGTCTTGGCGAGCTCGGTCTTGCCGACGCCGGTCGGGCCGAGGAAGATGAACGAGCCGCCGGGCCGCTTCGGGTCCTTCAGGCCCGCGCGGGTGCGCCGGATGGCGCGACTCAGCGCCGCGATCGCCTCGTCCTGGCCGATGATGCGCTTGTGGAGCTCGTCTTCCATGCGGAGCAACTTGGACGTCTCCTCCTCGGTGAGCCGGTAGACCGGGATGCCGGTCCAGTTGGCGAGCACCTCGGCGATCGTGTCCTCGTCCACGAGGTCAAAGGTCGCGCCGCCCGAGGACACGACGGTGGCGTCGAGCTCGTCCTTCTTGGCGATGAGGTCGCGCTCTTGCTCCTCGAGGGCCTTGGCCTGCTCGAGGGCGCCGCGCTCCATGGCGGTCTCCTTGTCGGCGCGCACGCGCGCGATGTCCTCGTCAAAGCGACGGGCGGCCGGCGGTGCGTCCATCCGGCGGATGCGCAGGCGGCTGCCCGCCTCGTCGATGAGGTCGATCGCCTTGTCGGGCAAGAAGCGGTCGGCGATGTAGCGGTCGGCGAGGTTCGCCGCCGCGACCAGCGCCTGGTCGGTGATCTTGACCGCGTGGAACTCTTCGTAGACCTCGCGCAGACCCTTGAGGATCTCGATGGTCATCGACACCGAGGGCTGGTCGACCTTGACGGGCTGGAACCGGCGCTCGAGCGCGGCGTCCTTCTCGATGTGCTTGCGGTACTCGTCGATGGTCGTGGCCCCGACGGTCTGCAGCTCGCCGCGCGCGAGCATCGGCTTGAGGATCGACGCGGCGTCGATCGCACCCTCGGCGGCGCCGGCGCCGACCAGGGTGTGGATCTCGTCGATGAAGAGGATGATGTCGCCGCGCGTGCGGATCTCCTTGAGGACCTTCTTCAGGCGCTCTTCGAAGTCACCGCGGTAGCGGCTGCCCGCCACGAGCGCGCCGAGGTCGAGCGTGTAGAGCTGCTTGTCGGCGAGGGTGACCGGGACCTGGTTGGCGACGATCTTCTGGGCGAGGCCCTCGACGATCGCCGTCTTGCCCACGCCGGGCTCACCGATCAGGACCGGGTTGTTCTTCGTGCGCCGCGAGAGGACCTGCATGACGCGCTCGACTTCCTTCTCGCGTCCAACGAGCGGGTCGAGCTTGCCCTCGCGGGCGAACTGCGTGAGGTTGCGGCCGAACTGGTCGAGTACGGCCGAGCCGCCCGACGCCTCCGCGTCGCCCTTCTGGCCGCTCGAGGAGACGGTCGCGCCGGCCTCTTTGCCCGACTGACCCGACATCATCTGGATGACCTGGGTGCGCACCCGGGCCATGTCGGCGCCGAGGTCGTTGAGGACCTGGGCGGCGACGCCGTCGCCCTCGCGCACGAGGCCGAGCAGCATGTGCTCGGTGCCGATGTAGGAGTGGCCCAACTGGAGCGCCTCGCGCAGCGAGAGCTCGAGGACCTTCTTCGCCCGGGGCGTGAAGGGGGGTGAGCCGGGCGAGGGGTTCGAGTTCGTCCCGATGGCCTCTTCGACCTTCTCGCGCACGACGTCAAAGGTGATCCCGAGGGCGTCGAGCGCCTTGGCGGCGACCCCCTCACCCTCGCGAATCAGGCCCAAGAGGATGTGTTCGGTCCCGATGAACGCGTGGTTCAATTCGCGGGCTTCCTCTTGTGCCAGTACGAGAACTCGCCGGGCTCGATCTGTAAATCGTTCGAACAACGTTCATCCTTTATGCGCTGATAAGTAGCAGTGTACCGGTGGTCGGCGCGCGGGCGACCTCGCCCGACGTCGCCCGGTCAGGGCTCATCTATTGTGGAACCGTGAATCCGCACGAGCGACTGCAATTGCCCCTGGTGGAGCGCGACCTCGAACGCCTCGAGGCGCTGCTCGCCGAGTCGGTGGTCGTGGGTGACACCTACTTGGATTCGGTCACGACGCACCTGATCTACGCCGGCGGCAAGCGGCTGCGCCCGATGCTCGCACTCGCGGCCGCCACCTACGGCGAGCGCGAGGCGACCGAGGAGGACCTGCTCGGGGGCATCTCGCTCGAGCTGATGCACCTCGCCTCGCTCTACCACGACGACGTCATGGACGAGGCCGACGTGCGCCGCAACGTCGACAGCGTGAACGCCCGCTACGGCAACCTCGTCGCGATCGTCGCCGGGGACTACCTCATGGCCCGGTCGGCCGGCATCGCCGCCGACCTCGGCACCGACGTGGCGGGCCTGATGGCGCGCACGCTCGCGTGGCTCACCCGGGGCCAGGTCTCCGAAGTGCGCACCGCCTTCTCGGTCGAGCGCACCGAGGACGACTACTTCGAGGCGATCGAGGGCAAGACCGGCTCGCTGATGGCCGCGAGCTGCCGCGTCGGGGCCATCACCGCGGACCACGAGCCGGCCCACACCGAGGCGCTGACCGAGTTCGGCCGGTGCTTCGGGATGGTCTACCAGTTGCGCGACGACATCCTCGACGTGATCGCCGTGGACAACGAGCTGGGCAAGCCGGCCGGCCAGGACCTCGCCGAGGGGATCTACAACCTCCCGACGCTCTACGCCCTGCGCGACCCGTCGGTCGGCGACGAGCTGCGCTCGATCCTGGGCGCAGTGCTGAGCGACGACGACCGCGAGCGCGCCCGCAAGCTCGTCGTCGCGACCGACGGGGTCGAGCGCACCGTCGCCGCGGCCCAGCGATTCCTCGGTCTCGCCAACGAGGCGCTCGCGACCCTGCCGAGCGCGGGACTGCGCCGCGGCTTTGGCTCGCTCATCGAGTCACTCCTCGAGGACCTCCCGGCCCACTGAAAACCCCGGCCGTCTCAGACGGCCGTGCGGTCCGTCAGGCTGGGCGCGTCGCCGTCATCGACGATGTGCACGATCGACTCGGGCGCGCGGCGCCGGGCGAAGCCCATCCGCCGGGTGCGCACCCGCTCGGCGCGCACCGGCGGCAGCGGCGCTGCGGCGAACAGCGGGGCCATCAGGTCCTGCATCGTGTAGAGACCCGGCAGCTTGCCCGACAGCCCCACGGCGGCGAAGCGCGCGCCGTCGCCGAAGGCTTCGCGCGAGATCGACTCGTGGCGCAGGCGTACCACCTGGTAGGGGAAGCCGAACAGGATCTCGTGCACGCCGATGATGCCCCCGGCCCGCACGGACTTGATCTCGCATTCGGGGACCTCGAGCGCCTCGCTGATGAGCTTGGCGGTGCCCGAGACCCCGTCTTTCAGCTTGAAGTGCTCCTCGAGGATCTCGATGTCGGCGTGCGGGGCGATCCGGCGCAGCGACTGCGCCGCGAGGATGAGGAAGTTGACTCCGACCGTGATGTTGGGCGACCACAGGACCGCGGTGCTCTGGCCCAGGCGACGCAGGCGCACCTGCTGGGCCTCGGAGTAGTGCGAGATCGCCGTCACCACGTTCACCCGGCGCGCGGCCGCGGCGTCGCCGTAGTAGTCGAGCCCCTCCTCACAGGAGAAGTCGATGATCACGTCCACCGGGTGCTCGTTGAGCAACTGGTTGGCGGTGATCTCGTCGACGGTGAACATTAATCCAGAATCTTCCGACGGTATATCAAGAATTTCAGGTACTGTTCGCCGGATCATTGACTCGTGTTTGCGAACAACCCATTCGAGCTTTATCTTGGGATCACGCAGTAACACCGAGGCGACCGACATACCGGCCTTGCCAAATCCAACCAATCCAACTCTCATAGCAGAACTCCTTGAGCGGGTAGCGGAGGGGCGGGCAGCCCCAGACGAACCCTAGTTGGGGTCCCGGAAGGCTCCCTGGGAGCGCACTGTGAGATTCGTGAGAACTACCTGTGAGAAGTATCCATAATTTCGATATATTTCAGTCGCCAAAACCCTTGATTTACCAGTGTATGAACGGGTTTGCAGCGCCCGCGCCGGCCGCGACCGGTCGGCGCGGCACGGCGCGCGGCGAACGGCCGCCTAGCCCCGCAGGGGCTTGAGCGTCGGAAAGGCGATGACCTCGCGGATGTTCGACTCGTCGGCGAGGAGCATGACGAGCCGGTCGATGCCCACGCCGAGTCCGGCCGTCGGGGGCAGTCCCCACTCCAGGGCCCGCACGTAGTCCTCGTCGATGCGCATCGCCTCGTCGTCGCCGGCCGCCGCGAGCCGGGCCTGCTCCTCGAACCGGCTGCGCTGGTCGACGGGATCGTTGAGCTCGCTGAAGCCGTTGGAGAGTTCGCGGCCCACGGCGTAGGACTCGAAGCGCTCGGTGAGCTCGGGGTCGCGCCGGTGGCGCCGGGCCAGCGGCGACACCTCGACCGGGTGCTCGGTCACGAAGATGGGGTCCCACAGCGTCGACTCGGCCGAGGCCTCGAAGAGCTCGGCGAGACAGCGCCCCGCGCCCCAGGACTCAGCGACCTCGACGTCGCGCTCGACGAGCAGCTGCGCCAGGCGCGCGCGGGGGGTGCGCACCGAGACCTCCTCGCCGACGGCCTCGCTCGCGAGTTCGGCCATCGTGCGTCGCGGCCAGGGCGTCGCGAAGGAGAGCGCGCGGCCCTGGTAGGTGGTCTCCGTCGAGCCGAGCACGTCCGCGGCGACCCCCGCGACGAGCTCCTCGGTGAAGGACATCATGTCGTCGAAGTCCCAGTAGGCCGCGTAGAGCTCGAGCATCGTGAACTCGGGGTTGTGCCGGGGACTCACGCCCTCGTTGCGAAAGACCCGGCCGAGCTCGAAGACCCGCTCGAAGCCGCCCACCACGAGGCGCTTCAGCCACAGCTCGGGCGCGATGCGCAGGTAGAACTCGCTGTCAAGCGCGTTGTGGAAGGTGACGAAGGGCCGGGCCGAGGCCCCCGTCGCGATGGGGTTGAGGATCGGGGTCTCGACCTCCATGAAGTTGGCCGCCCAGCAGCGCTCGCGCACCGCGCGCACCACCTCGCTGCGCCGCGCGAGGGTCGTGCGGGACTTCTCGTTGGCCCACAGGTCGGCCTCGCGGTGCCGGTAGCGCAGGTCGAAGTCGGCGATGCCGGCCCACTTGTCGCCGAAGTTGTGCTGGGCGACCGCGAGGGTCGTCCACGAGCCAACCTTCACTGAGAGCTCCCCGCGCTTGGTGCGCACGATCTCGCCAGCCACGCCGACCCAGTCGCCCAGGTGCAGGCGCACGAAGTCGTCGAAGCCCTCGGTCAGCGCCGCGAGGGCGAAGAGCTGGATCTCGCCGGTGGAGTCGCGCATTGTCGCAAAGGCCAGCTTGCCCTGGGTGCGCAGCAGCATCACGCGGCCGGCCACGTGGACCGTGACGCCCGACTCCTCACCGTCGATGAGGTGGTCCCACGTCCGTTGCAAGTCGCCCGCGTAGGCGTTGTGGGCGAATGAATACGGTGTGGTCACGTCTAGTCTCCCGAATGATTCCGTTCATGTACGATACGCAATCCGTGCAGGGTCAACCACGGTTCGACGAACTGGACCAGCTTGGTGTGGGGCGCGATCAAGCCCGCTAGTCCCCCGGTCGCGATCACCGTGGCCTCGCCGAGCTCGTCGAGGAAGCGCTGGGCGACCCCGTCGACCTGGGCGGCGAACCCGTAGAGGACGCCGGACTGGATGGACTCGACCGTAGAGCGCCCGATGACCGATCGCGGCGCGATGAGCTCGACTGAGCGCAGCGCGGAGGCCTCGGTGTAGAGCGCTTCGAGGGAGATCGCGACCCCGGGGGCGATGGCGCCGCCCAGGTACTCGCCCTTGGCGCTGATCGCGTCGAAGGTGGTGGCGGTGCCCATGTCGACCACGATCGACGCGCCCGGGTAGAGGTCGTAGGCCCCCACCGAGTTGGCGATGCGGTCGGCGCCGACCTCGCGGGGGTTCTCGTAGAGGATCGCCATGCCCGACTTGGTGCCCGGTCCGAGCACCGTGATCGGCAGGGACGCGAACCACCGGTTGGCCATCCGTCGAAGCTGGGTCGAGACCGTGGGCACCGACGACGAGATCGCGATCGCGCTCACGGCGTCGCGCAGGTCGAGGCCTTCGAGGTCGAGCAGCTGGGTGAGCACCATCGCGTGCTCGTCGGGGGTTCGCTCGACGATCGTCGAGAGGCGCCAGTGATAGGCGAGCCCGCGTTCGTCCGAGGCCCGGGCGAAGCCCATCGCGTCACCGGCCTCGGGGTTCGCCTTGCCGAACAGCCCGATGACGGTCTCGGTGTTTCCCACGTCCATGGCGAGCAGCATCAGTGCCCCTTTCGCAGTTCGATCTGGCGGTTGTCGATGAGTCGCACGCCGTCCACCACGCCCGCGACGAGCGCGCGAGCGCGCCCCGTGGCGTCATCGCCGAGTGGCTCGAGCGTGACGGGGTCGACGACGTCGGCGTAGCCGACGACGACGTCGGCGGCGACCATGGTCGCGCGCATCACCTCGCGCAGCGCGCTCGCGGGGCCGCCGTGCTCGGCCGCGAGCGCGAGCGCCCGGCTGAGCGACAGCGCGCGGGCGCGCGCCTGGGCGTCGAGGCGCACGTTGCGGCTCGACAGGGCGAGCCCGTCCTCGTCGCGCACGATCGCGCAGCCCACCACCTCGACGTCGAGGCCGAGGTCGAGCACCATCCGGCGCACGACGGCGAGCTGCTGGAAGTCCTTCTCCCCGAAGTAGGCCCGCGACGGCCCCGTGACGATCGCGAGCTTGGCCACCACGCTCGCGACGCCGTCGAAGTGACCCGGCCGCCCGGCGCCCTCGAGTACGTCGCCGAGCCCCGCGACGGACACGGTGGTCGGCGTCGGTTCGGGGTAGGACGGCCACATCTCGGCCATCGTGGGCTCGACGAGCGCGTCCACGCCGAACGACTCGGCGAGGGCCCGGTCCGACTCGGGCGTGCGCGGGTAGGCCCGCAGGTCGGCGGCGTCGTTGAACTGACGGGGGTTGACGAAGATCGTCATGATCACGTAGTCGCCGTTCGCGCGCGCGGCCGCCACCAGCGACTGGTGTCCGGCATGCAGTGCGCCCATGGTCGGCACGAGGCCGACGCGCCGGCCGGCGAGGCGCTGGTCCTCAGCGAGCCGTCGCCACTCCTCGATGCCGACGACTCGACGCATCAGGCGTGGGTTCGCGTGTGACGCTCCGCGACGTCAAAGGCCACCTGAGCGAGCGCCACGTACGTCGAGCGCTCGCTCGCCGGGATGGCCCCGAGGTGGGCGTCGATGGTGGCGAGGTCGCCGCGGGCCGCCGGACCGGTGAGCGCCCGCTCGGGGCCGCGCTCGACGACGTCCTCGAGCGCCATCTGGGCGAGCGGCAGGAAGTCCTCGAGGCTGAGTCCGGCGTTCTCGGCGAGGCGCTGCACGTGGGCGAGCAGGGCGACGAGGTGGTTCGCGGCCACGGTCGCGGTGGCGTGGTAGGCGGCACGCTGGTCATCGTTCAGTGCCAGGGCCCGGCCGCGCAGGGACGTCACGAGTTCACGCGCCAGCGGGTCGCCCGCCACCGCGAACGTGGCACCGACGAGCCGCTCGGCCCCGACGTCCTCGCTCGGCATCGTGACCAGCGGGTGGATCGACGCGACGCGCGGGTGCGGCGCGAGCACGGCGAGCGTGCGCGAGCCCGCCACGTGGGCGACCACGCGCGAAGGGTCGACCGGGAGCTGCGAGGCGGTCGCCGCGATGGCGTCGTCGGGCACGGCGAGCAGGACCAGGTCGACCTCGCCGATCCGATCGAGCTCGTCGTGGTGCACGAGGGTCACGCGGTGGCCACGGCGCGCCAGCGCTACTGAGAAGGAGGTGCCGGCTCGACCGGCCCCAATGATGGCGATCCTCATCTCTGCTCCGTTCCGGCCCCGAGGGTGCCGTTCGGTTACTGCAACATCTCGAGTGTATCGAGTGCCACGACCCGACCCGACGCGCGCGCAACGTCGAGCTCGCTGACGAGTTCGGGCGCGAGCTCGCGCCACGGCACGACGACGAAGGCCCGCTCCATCGCGCGCGGGTGGGGCACCGTGAGCCGGGGGGCGTCGCTCGTGAAGCCCTCGACCCA
>JAJXXB010000104.1 GCA_021781315.1 Actinomycetes bacterium
GGGCACACCTTCAACGGCTGGTTCGTGGCCAGCGCGGGTGGCAGCGCTCTCACCTCGCCCTACACCCTCGCCGGCTCGACCACCCTCTACGCCCAGTGGAGCGTCGCGTCAGCAGTGACGATCACCGTGACCTTTGACGCCAATGGTGGCGTTGGCGCCATGGCCACCGAGTCTCAGAACTACAACGTCGGCGCTCTTCTCAGCGGCAACGCCTTCTCGCGGACGGGCTACACCTTCGTTGGCTGGAATACGACGCCCAATGGCACTGGCCTGTTCTACGCCGACGGTGCAATGTACCCCTTTAGTGTCAACGTCACCCTCTACGCCCAGTGGAGCGCACAGATCTTCACCGTGAGTTTTGATGCGAACGGCGGCACGGGAACGATGACCAGTGAAATGGGCAGTGCCAACACGTCATCGTTGCTCAATGCGAACACCTTCACCCGGACGGGCTACACGTTCGTCGGCTGGAATAGTGCCGCCAATGGCTCTGGTGCGGCCTTCGCCAACGATGCGAGCTACACCTTCACCACGAGCGTCACCCTCTACGCGCAGTGGAGGTCTAGCGGCCCGGTGGCGCAGGCCCCGCTCATCATCGTCACGACCTCCGGGCTAGCGGGTCGGCCTTTGACGCTCGTCATCAGTGGTGGCTCGGGCAGTGGAGCCGTCACGTTCGCCGTCACCGATGGCACGGCCCAGGGATGTTCGATCACGGGTTCGGTTCTGAGTGTCACTCACGCGGGCACGTGTGTCGTGGTCGCCACCAAGGCGTCGGATGCGACGTACCTCGCGACTTCGTCGTCGGACACGACGATCCTCATGAAGTCCCCTCCGCCCACTCCCGCCATCGTCGTGCGCGTCACCTTCGAAAGTGGCTCCAGCGCGCTGAGTGCAAGTGACGTGCGCGCGCTCACACTGGATGTCAAGAGGTACTCGGCCGGCGACGTGGTGACGATCACCGCCTCGGCGTGGCGCAACCCGTCACTCAGTCGGGCGCGAGCCCTCGCCGTCGAGCGATTCGTGCTCGCTCGCGCGCGCGTGCACGTAGTTCTTCGTGAGACCAGTGGTCGAGCGAACGTGGCGGTGGTGGTGGCGCGGGCGTAGATCTGTGACACGCGTGCTGGCGCGCTACGAGAGTCGTCGCGGCGTCTCTCTAGAGGCCCGTGGGGAACGTCTCGGCCGGTTCTCCGCAGTCCCACAGGGCGGTCGTCTCGAGCGGCACGAGGGCGCTGGTGTGATCAAGGTGGATGAGAGCGTCGAACTGCGCGGCGAGGTCGGCTTGGAAGTAGTGGCTCTGTAGCTCGGTCTCGGGTCGGTAAATCACGCCGATGGCGCGTTCTAGGTGTGTGGCCACGTTCTCGGCGACCAGGTCCTCACTCGTCAACCAGAAGTCACACCCACCCGCGCCGTGCAGGACGGCCTCGTGACTTCTCGCGCGAGCGGCGCGCACGCGCTTGCGCTCGGTGGGTCCGCCCCAGGTTGAAGCCGCGGTGACCTCGCCGCCGTAGGTCGTCATCCCGATGAGAAAGGCCTCATCGCCGTATCTCTCGCGCGCGAGCTGGCCGATGTTGACTTCGCCGCGCCGACTCATGTCCGTCGCTCGGGCGTCGCCGACGTGAGAGTTGTGGGCCCACACGACCGCACGGGTCGGCGCCCAGCGCGCGTCGAAGTGTGTCAGGAGAGACTCGAGGGTGCCGACCATGTGTCGATCTCGCAAGTTCCACGACGAGACGTCCGCGCGATACATCTCGCGGTAGTAGATCTCGGCGTTGTGCACGAGGCGCGCGTTCTGCTCCGCGTAGAACTGCTCGTCTTGCGCGGCGGGTCCGTCAAAGCGCAGGTAGGTTGAGGCGTTCTCGCTCAGTTCGAGCAACTGGGCGACGACGTCGTCTTCGCAAGTGTCCAGGCGACCTGAGGCGAGCGCGTACCCGTAGGCCTGGCCGTCGGCACCGACGTGGTCAAAGCACGCGTAGCGTTGGCGCGCGCGGTGCGCGGCCACCGGGTCAACTCCCTCGAGGTAGTCCACCACCGCTTCGATGGAGGCCGCGAGGCTGTAGAGGTCGAGGCCGAAGAAGCGTACCTTGTCCGAGGCATCGTGTTCGTCGTTGTGGAGGCGCAGCCACTCGACGAAGTCGGCGACGTCGCGGTTGCGCCACATCCAGGTGGGAAAGCGTCGGAAGCCGCCGAGGGCCGACGCGGCGTCCGCGTCTTCGGAGAGCCCCAGTATGTAGCGATTCACCCGGTAGGCGTCGGGCCAGTCGCCCTCGATGCCGACGACCGTCACGTGATGCTCTTCGATGAGTCGACGGGTGAGACGGATGCGTTCGCGGTAGAACTCGTGGGTGCCGTGCGAGGCCTCGCCGATGAGGATCACGCGCTGGTCCGAAATCATGTCCACCAGGTCGTCGTAGTCCTGGGCCGATCCGGTTATGGGCCGAGCACGACCCGCGAGGCGGGGGGAGCCGTTGAGAGTACTCAAGCGGGCCATCTCCTCACCCTCCTACGCCACGTGCGCGTTCACCAGGGAACTAAGTCACGGTGTCGTCGTCACCGAGGATTCTGTAGGGAGGCATTCGCCCTGGCCACGGAGAAGATCGTGGGATCGTACCCCTCGGCCCGGCGCACGTACTCGCCGTGGCGGGCGTGATCGGGATCCGAGAGAACCAGGAGAAACTCCTCGAAACCCGAGACGCCCCCACTGTCTTCGGGTGGGCAGGCTCGCTCGCCGGCCACACACACCGGGTACTCGAGTTCGACGGCGAGTTCTTCAATCGCCTCGAGCACGAGGTGGTGAATCCAGGTGTCGCCGAAGTCGTACTCGTACTCGAAGCGCGCGCCGACATTCTCGCCGAGCACGTCGGCGAGGCTGACGGTGGTCTCGTCAATCGTCTCGGGTCCGTCGTCGTCCTCGTCGTCGATGCCGATGCGCAACTCGCCCACGCGGAACTCGTGCAGGTGGTAGTCCTCCCAGCCCATGGCTAACTGGATGGCCCCGTGCAGATCCTCGAACGTGTCTGACGCGTTGAGGATCACTCGGCGCCACACGAGCGGAGCGGTCCCCGTGAGTTCGACGCGAAGGGTCAGCGCGGCGTTCGCACGCCGCGCTCGTCGCGGGGTCATCGCAGCTTCCGTTCTTGTGTCATGTTCTTCTCGCGCCTAGACGAACTCGCGATACTCGTCCCACCACTCGCGCACCGACTTGAGAATTTCGGCGTCGGTCATGGCGACGATGTTCGAGTCGATCGCCCCGATCACCAGCTGGGCGACGTCGGGATGCTTGCGCTCCCAGTACTGGACGAGTCGCAACATCGCGTTGGCCTTACCCGTGCCGTGTCCGACGAGAATGATTTCGCGCGCACCGCGCACCGCGTCGGTAAGGCCCTCGAAGAACGCCACGTCGTCGTGGTTGGTGTCGTGTCCGTGGTGGTGCTGGGCCTCGCGCACGTGGTGGTGGCGCTCTCGCTCGTCGGGCGCGCGCAACTCCTCGGGCTTGGTGCCCGGTTCGAGGCCGCTCGACCAAATTCGGGCCTCATCTCGGGTCACGGCTACGGCGACCAGTCCGGTGGTCTCGCTCATGTCACACCTCCTGACCACAACGTAGCCAGGTCGCCCACGTCGCGCGAATTGCGCCGCGTGGACTTACTCTGGTCCGGCGTAGCGCCCGGCGGTCTCGGGGAACATTGCCTTGACGATCTTGAAGTTTGAAACGTCCGTCGTGCCATCGGAGTGCAGGTTGATGAGCGCGTCGCGCATGTACTTCTCGATGCCGACTTCGAGCATGGCGCCGTAGCCGCCGTGCAACTCCATCGCGTGTTGACAGACAGCGACGATCTCGTGGGAGGCGAAGACCTTGACCATATTGCACAGAACGTCGGCGTCGGGAGAGAACGAGTCGACCGCTTGAGCGGCGTGGCGCAAGAAGGCCCCGACCGCCTCGAGGCGCGTGGCCATGTCGGCCACGCGCGAGGCGACGGCCTGGTGCTTGATGAGTACTCGCCCGCCCTGGACCCGTTCGTGGACGAACTTGATCGTCTCCTCGTAGGCGCCCAGCCCGATGCCGAGGCTCTTCGCGGCGACGAGGACCTTGCCCGGACGAAAGTAGATGCCGGCCTGAGCCAGGGCGTCGTCTCGCACGAGGAGATTCTCGGCCGGCACCCGGCAGTCGTCGAAGGTGATCTCGCCGTTGTTCATGAAGCGCCCGCCCATGGTCTCGTTGCAGCGCGTGACCTCGAGTCCGGGGGTGTCGCGCGCGACGAGGAAGCTCGACGTGCCCGAGGACATCGGCACGGCGTCGTTCGTGTTGGCGTAGACGACGTAGAGCGTCGCGTCAAAGCCGTTGGAGATGAACTGCTTGCGCCCGTTGATCACCCAGGTATCGCCCTCGAGCACGGCGGTCGTGTTCATGTTGACCTCGGGCACGCTGTAGGGCAGCCACCGGTCCGACGCGCCCGCGGGCTCGGTGAGGCAGTGCGCCATGAGAAACTGCGGTTCGGCCATGTAGCGGGTGAACCAGTACTCCTGGAGGTGTTCGGGCGCGAACCGCTCGATCAGGACCGCAATCTTCCAGTTCTGTACGAGCTTGTCTGCGAGGCCCGAGTCGCCGCGGGCGAGCTCAGTGGCTATCAGCGCCAGCGTCTGGGACTGCGTGGCGGGCTCGAGGGCGACGCCCCCGAAGCGCTCGGGCACGCCGAGTGCGCGCAGCCCGGCCGCGTCGGCCTCTTCGAGCAGGTGGGGGGCGAGTCGCGCGTGGGGGTCCATGTCCCACTCGCGCATCCGGTTCTCGGCGAGGAAGGGCAGCACGACGCGGTCCACGTAGCGCCGGCTGGTGTCGCGCATCATGCGCTGCTCGTCGGTGAGGTAGTGGTCTTCGAAGTACATGGTGCCCCCTGGTCGACAACGCCGTTCCAGTGGATACTCACACGTTTGGCGCCGACGCGTCGCCCCGAGGAGCGCCGACGCGGTGAAATTACTTCACGCCATGCCGCGCGGTCGCGACGACGGTGCCATGATGAGCCCAGTGACGTTGTCGCGGACCTTTCTGTTCGCGCCCGAGAGCGCGTACGGGCCGACGAACAACTGCATTGGCATGGCAACGCGCCTGCGCTCGCGCGGGCATCGCGTCGTCTTCGCCGCGGAGAGGTCGTGGCGGGGGCGCCTCGAGGCGCTGGGCATCGAGGAAGAGTTGATCGACCTCGCGGCAGCGTCGACGACGCCCCAGGACGCGGGCCAGTTCTGGAAGGACTACGTGGGGGCGATCGCCCCCGAATTCGCCCGACCTACCCTCGAGCAGTTGGCGAGCGTGATCCGACCGATCTGGGAGGAGTTGATCGCGGGGGCCCGCTACGCCCAGGACCAACTGTGCGAGGTGGTGGCGCGCGTGGGTCCCGACGTCATCGTTCAAGACAACGTCGTGGGTTTTCCCGCCTTGGCCGCGGCGGGCGTCCCCTTCGTGCGCATCGTCTCGTGCAACCCTCTCGAGGTGCCGAGCCTCGGCGTGGCACCGGCGTTCTCGGGCCTCGGCGCGGATGAAGTTGAGCATTTCTCCCACTTTCGCGCGGCTTATCGAGAGACGCACGAGGAGATCTGGCGCGACTTTGACGCGTGGTATCGCGATCAGGGTGCGCCGGGACTGGCCGAACTCGAATTCGTCGCACGAGGTGATCTCAATCTCTACGTGTATCCCGAGGAGCTCGACTACTCGCGCGACCTCGGGCCGACGTGGCACCGCCTGGACTCGTCGGTACGCGAGACGGAGTCGCCTATCGCGTTACCCGAAGGTTTCGCGAGCGGTGAGCGCCCGGTCATCTACTTCTCCCTCGGTTCGCTCGGCGGCGCGGACGTCGCTCTCATGCGTCGGGTGATCGAGGCTCTCGCGAGTGAGCCCTACGACGTGATCGTCTCTCTGGGGCCGCGCCACGACGAGATCGAGCTCGCCGCAAACATGTGGGGCGGCGAGTTCGTCCCCCAGACTCGCCTGGTGCCACTGGCCGACCTCGTCATCACCCACGGGGGCAACAACACCGTGACCGAGTCGATGCACTTTGGCAAGCCCATGGTGGTGCTGCCTCTCTTTTGGGACCAGTACGACAACGCCCAGCGCGTCGACGAGTGTGGCTACGGTCGGCGACTGGCGACCTACGAGGTGAGCGTCGATGACCTGCGACGCCACGTGGCCGAGATGCTTACCGACGGGGCGCTGCGCGAGCGGGCTCGCGCGGCCGGTGAGCGCATCCGGCGCGCCGATGGGCTCGCGAGGGCGCTCAGCCTGCTCGAGGGGGTCGCTGGCTAATCTCGTGGCGTGAGCGGCCCCCTCGTTGTCAGCGTGCCTGACGCGAGCCTGCGCGACGCCCTGCTCGCCTCGGGCGAGGACGTCACGGTCCTCGAGTGGGACATGACGACGCCGGCGCCACTCGCGCACCTGGACATCGTCGTGCCGCCCTACATGAGCCTCGTGCGCGCGCTCTCGAGGCTCGAGGGCGTGTCCGTGCGCCTCATCCAGAGCCAGTCAATCGGCTACGACGGCGTGCTCGGGGTCCTCGGGGCGGGGCGCGTCTTTGCCAACGCCGCCTCGGTGCACGAGGCCTCCACAGCCGAGTTGACCCTGGGGCTCATCCTCGCCTCCCAACGAGGCATCCCCGACTTCGTGCGTGCGGCTGAGCACGGACGCTGGGCGCCCGCGTGGCATCGCAGCCTGGCCGACTCGACGGTGGTCCTCGTCGGATATGGCGGGGTCGCGCGGGCCATCGAGGCGCGACTCGCCCCCTTTGAGGTGGAGATCCTACGCGTGGCGCGCCACTCGCGTACCGACGAGCGCGGCCTCATCTACGGCGTGGACTCGTTGGCCGACGTCCTGGCCCGCGCCGACGTCGTGGTGGTGGCGGTGCCCCTGGCCGCCGAGACGACCCACCTCGTGAACGGTCCCTTCCTCGCGGCGATGAAGGACGACGCGCTGCTCGTGAACGTCGCGCGCGGGCGCGTCGCCGACACTGAGGCCATCCTCGCCGAGGCGCGTCGGGGGCGTCTGCGCTTCGCCCTCGACGTCACCGACCCTGAGCCGCTGGCGCCGGGCCACGAGCTCTTTTCACTGTCCAACGTCCTCATCACGCCCCACGTCGGTGGGGCGACGTCGGCGATGGGTCCGCGAATGGCCCGCCTGCTCGTCGAGCAGGTTCGTCGCATGGCCAGCGGCGAGGCGCCGCTCAACGTCGTCCTTCGCTCCTAGCGAGCTCGCCGAGGGCCTCGCCGACGACGATCTCCACGCAGGCCAACGGCTCGACGAGCCCACGCTCGGGCCAGCGTTCCTCGAGGCTGACGATGCTCGCGTGGGCGTAGCGCGCGCGCAGCGCCGCGGCGGCGCGCGTCTCAACGGACCCGCAGATAATGAGTAGCGCGCTCTCTAGTGCGACGTGCTCGGCGACGCCCAGGACCACCTTGCCCTCGAGACTGCCGGCGTCAAGACGTCCCTCGCCGGTGACAACCAGCGCGGCGCCGTCGAGGCGCTCGTCGAGGCGGGCGGCGCGCGCCGCCTCTTCAAAGCCACTGGTCAGACTGGCGCCCAGAGCGGCGAGGGCGCCGGCGATGCCGCCGGCGGCCCCGGTGCGCTCGAGGGCCTCCACGTCGAGGCCACCCTCGCGCTGGTAGAGCCGTCGCGCCTCGTCGAGTCGCTCGTCGATCAGCCTGAGGTCCTCTTCGCGCACGCCCTTTTGGCGGGCGTAGCGCCGGGCTCCGAGGAACGTCGTGCGCACGTCGGTGGCGACCGTCACGGGGACGGGTAGTCCTCCCGCCTCGCGCAGCACGCGATAGCAGCCCCGGCCCGCGTCCGAGGTCGACGTGCCCCCGCAGCCCACGACGACACCGCTCACCCCGAGGCGCGCCGCGGCCAGAATGAGCAGACCCACGCCGTCGCTGCTCGCGGCCAGGGCCTGTTCCCCACTGGGGTTCTCGAGCAGGTCTCGACCGACGACGCTCGCCGTCTCGATCACCGCCACCTCGCCCGCGCCGGTGCGCACGAGAGTGAGGGGTGCGTCTCGCGCGTCGCCGAGCGCGCCGAGGCTGGCCGCGGTGACGACCTCGCCGTCAAAGGTTGCGGCGAATCCCTCGCCCCCGTCGGAGACGAGGACCGCGTCGCACTCGAGCGAGCGCGCCCGCGCCGCCCGGGCGACGACGTCATTGAGCTCGCGCGCCGCGGCGCTGGAGCGAAACTTGTCGAAGGCCGCGACGACGTGGCCGCGCCGCACCGAGGTGGGTGGGGAGCCGCTCACCAGAGCGGCGAGAGCAGGGGGGTCGCGACGCCGAGGACGAGAAGGACGACGATGACCCACACGAGCACGCGACCCGCGCGGCTGCGGCCCGCTCGCGAGGCGAGGACCCACTCCTGTTGAGCCAGGCCCGCGGGGCTGAAGGGGTCGGCCTCGAAGCCCGAACCCGCGACGGGCCACATGATGGGGGGCGGGTCGTTCGCACCCGGGGTGTCGGCGCGCGCCCCCGCTCGCGCGTTGCGAGGTGGGCGCCGGTTCGTCACTGACGCTCAGCCTACGGCGACGGCCGCGGCGATCACGTATCTTGTGCGGGTGCGTCCGCTCACCAACACCACCCCCGCGCTGCGACGCGCCTGGCACGCCCTGTGTCGCGCCGACGAGGTGACGAGCACGCCGCGTTTCTTCGTCCTCCTCGGCGAGCGCTACGTCGCGTACCGTTCGAGCGAGGGTCGGGCGGTCATCTTCTACGACCGGTGCCCGCACCGCTTCGCGCCGCTGTCG